>JANQKO010000525.1 GCA_028281075.1 Alphaproteobacteria bacterium
GGCGGCTTCCAGCGCGACAAACTGGCTGTCATGGCTGACCGCGGGTTGGTTGACGAGTTGAGCAACCGCCTGAACCGTTGCCTTGCTGGCCTGGTCTCCGTCCCTGTGTCCGCCCATGCCGTCTGCGACCGTGAACAGGCCACAGGCAGGATCGGCAAAAAAGCTGTCCTGGTTCACCGGGTGGTTCGGCCCTGCTCGACGCCGGCCGCCTCGACCGGCGCATGGACGACACGGACCGCCGCCGCTCGGTCCTGCGGTTGAGCGCCGCCGGCCGCGCCGTCTACGAGCAGATCGTGCCCGTCGCCCGCGCCTACGAACGCCGGCTGCTGGCGGCGCTGAACGCCGACGACGCGGCGGCGCTCGACCGCATTCTCACGCGGTTGCAGACACGCGCCGGCCAGCTCGCCGATGACGCCTGAGCCGGCACGGCCACTGGTGCTGGTCGGCGTGGGCGGCGGCATCGCGCCGCTGCTGACGATCCTGCGGACCTGGGCCGGGGCCGGCTTTCCGCGGCCCGTCTGGTTCGTCCAGGGCGCCACCAACGGCCGCGACCACCCCTTCGGCGACGACATCCGGGCGCTGGCCGCCCGGCACGCGGACCTGCATCTCGACATCAGCTACGGCCGGGCGCGCACGACCGACGTGCTGGGCCGCGACTATCAGCGCAACGGCCGCGTGACACTGGCGACGCTGAAGCGCCTGCCGCCCGGCCCGGACGCCGACTTCGCGCTCTGCGGACCGCCCGGCACCGTCGACGACCTGCGCGCCGGCCTCGCGGCCTGGGGGGTGCCGGCGGCCCGGGTCCGCTGCCTCGGCGGCACGCCGGCGTCGCCGCCGGCGGATCGTGCGGCCGCATCGGCGATCACCGTCCGCTTCGCCGCCAGCGGCATTTCCGCCGCCTGGCGGGAAGACCATCGCGATCTGCTGACGCTGGCCGAGGCCGAGGGGCTGACCCCGCGCTTCAGTTGCCGCACCGGCATCTGCCAGGCCTGCCTGTGCCCGCTGCTGTCGGGCGACGTCGCCTATGACCGCGAACCGATGCTGACGCCCGCCAGTGGACAGGTACTGATCTGCTGCTGCCGGCCGGTCGGCAACGTGGTGCTGGACCTCTGACCGGAACGGCGCGGCCGGCACGGTGCCCGGACCGCCTGTCCCTTGGTGTCTTGGCGTCTTGGCGGTGACATCCGCGGCCGTGCCGCGTCCCGGCCGGCTCAGGACCGGCCAATGCCCAGCCGGCCGACGCCGGGCAGCTTCAGGGCCGGACGCAGAACGTCGATGCCCGCGGTCAGGCCCAGCAGGTTGACCTCGATGCCCTCCTTCAGCGCCAGCGTCAGGCCGAACAGCCCGAACAGCGAGACCTGAAAGCCAGTGCCGCTCGGCGCCCGGCCGGCGACGTCGCCGTTCGGCAGGAAGTCCTTGCCGATCGCGGTGGCCGGCAGCGTCAGCCCCAGTTCCGGCACCGCGCGGCCGATATGGGCGGTGAAGGTATTGCTGTTCGGCCCCGGCCAGACCCGGTAGCTGTCGGGAAACGGATAGCTTTCGGCGGCCTCGACGATGCGCGCGATCAGCGCCTCGACGCCGTCCCCGCGCAGGTCGACCAGCTTCTCCGGCCGGTTGCCGAACCACTCGGCATCGGGCGCGCGGCTGTTGACGCGGACCGCCGGCCGGCCATGCCGCACGCCCCAGCCCATGACCTCGAGCCTCGTATAGCGCTCGGCGCCCGACGGCTTCATGGCGATCCAGGTATGCACGCCGAAGGTGCCGCGCCAACTGAAGGCCCGGGCGGCATAGACCTGGACCACGGCCGCCGGCGTCGTCGCCGGGTCGGGCGCCTGGTGCGTGCGCGCGTGGCTCGCCTCCCACCAGTTCACGGCATGGGCCTTGCCGATATACTTGGCGCCGGCGGTCAGGCCCAGCGGCAGCGCGTACAGCAGCACGACGGCCAGGGCCAGCCGCCGCGGCCAGCGCCATCTCCGCCTGCTCGACATCCGCTTGTCCGTCATGATCCTGTCAAACGTAAGTCTGCGGCGTCCGGTGTCAAATCGGCAATCACAAGCGCGTGCGCCGGCCCGGCGCGGACCGATTGATTGAAATCAGTGCGGGCCGGCGGCGGCCGGTGGTCTTGTCGACCTTCCGCATTGTCCGCACCAGTCTCGGGAAGCCGTCATGGGAAGAGTTCTCGCCGCCAGCCTGCTGCTGGCCAGCATCGCCGCCGTCCCCGCCACCGCGGCGGAACTGGACTTCGAGGGTTCGCTCGGCGACGGCCGGCACAGCCGCTACGTGCCGCCGCTGTCCAATCCGCTGCTCAACGAGACGCCCTATATCACGACGGAGCTGCGGCCGATCTACCTCTATAACCGCATCCCCGGCGATTTCCTGACGCGGGGCGGCCGCATCCGGATCGTCGCCGCCGAGCTGCGGGTCGCCCTGACCGAACGGCTCGGCTTCATCGCCTCCAAGGACGGCTACGCCGATCTCGAATTCGACGCCGTGCTGCCGGACGAGACCGGCTTCGTCAACATCTCGGCCGGCCTCAAATACGCGCTGATCTCGCGGCCCGAGGACGAGACCATCCTGACCGTCGGCGCCGAATACGAGCCGCCGACCGGCAACGTGAAGACCGGCGGCATCAGCCTGCAGGGCGACGGCGACGGTATCCTGGACCTGTTCGTCACCGGGGCCACGACCTTCGGCAAGCTCGGCCTGCAGGGCAGCGTCGGCGCCAACCTGGCGCTCGACGGCGATCACGACAGCTCGCAGCTCCACTACTCGCTGCACGCCGACTACGAGGCGCTGCCGCGCTTCTTCCCGCTGGTCGAGCTGAACGGCTTCACCACCATCGACGACGGCGACCGCACGGCGGCCGATTTCGAGGGCATCGATCTGGTGAACTTCGGCAGCACCGATTCCGGCACCGTGATCACCGGCGCCGTCGGCGCGCGCTATCGCTTCACCGACAACATCCAGATGGGCCTCGGCTACGAGACCCCGCTGACCGACCGCGAGGACATCATGGACTGGCGGGTCTATGTCGACCTGGTGTTCTCGCTCTAGGCACGCCCACCCCTCCCAACTGTCATACCGGCGCGGGCCGGTATCCATGGGCATCCGATGGCAGGCGCGGCACACGCCGCCTCCGTGGTTCAGCCACGCCTGCGCTCAGATCAGCCCGGCCAGCGGCGACGACGGATCGGCGTATCTCTTCTTCGCCATGCGGCCGGCGAGATAGGCGTCGCGGCCGGCCCGCACGGCATGCTTCATGGCCCGGGCCATGCGGATCGGGTCCCTGGCCTCGGCGATCGCCGTGTTCATCAGCACGCCGTCGCAGCCGAGCTCCATGGCGATGGCCGCGTCCGACGCCGTGCCGACGCCGGCATCGACGATCACCGGCACCTCGGCGTTCTCGACGATGATGCGGATGTTCACCGGGTTCTGGACACCGAGGCCCGAGCCGATCGGCGCGCCCAGCGGCATGATGGCGCAGCAGCCGATCTCCTCCAGCCGCTTCGCCTGGATCGGGTCGTCGCTGCAATAGACCATGACCTGGAAGCCCTCGGCGATCAGCATCTCCGCCGCCCGCAGGGTTTCCGGCATGTTCGGATAGAGCGTCTTCGGATCGCCCAGGACCTCCAGCTTCACCAGGTCCCAACCGCCGGCCTCGCGCGCCAGCCGCAGCGTCCGCACCGCGTCCTCGCCGGTGAAGCAGCCGGCCGTGTTCGGCAGATAGATGAAGCTCTTCGGGTCGATATGGTCGACCAGCATCTCCTTGCCCGGATCGGAGATATTGACCCTCCGCACCGCCACCGTGACCATCTCGGCGCCGGCCGCCTCGGCGGCGCGGCGGTTCTGGTCGTAGCTCGCGTATTTGCCGGTGCCGATGATCAGGCGCGAGGTCAGCCGCCGGCCGGCCACCTCCCAGGCATCGTCGTCGGCATCGGCCTTGGCGTCGCCGCCGCCGATGAAATGCACGATTTCCAACCGGTCGCCGTCGTCGACCAGGGTTTCCGGATAGGCCGAGCGCGGCACGATTTCCAGGTTGCGTTCAAGCGCTATTTTGCGCGAATCCA
>JANQKO010000560.1 GCA_028281075.1 Alphaproteobacteria bacterium
GACGCGGCGCTCGCCCTGCGCGACCGGGTCGATGTCGGGGCTATCGAACGGGTGACCGTGCGTAGCTACGCCGATGCCGTCGGTCTCTGCGACAATCCCGATCCGGCGACGGTGCTCGAAGCCAAGTTCAGTCTGCAGCACTGCGCCGCCATCGTCCTGCTCGACGGCCCGCCGCCGTTGGAGGCGTTCGAGCCGGCGGCGCTGAGACGGGCGGATGTCGCTGAGCTACGCGCCAAGGTAACGTTGGAAACGGCCGAGCCGTTCGCTGGCGCTTACCCCGCCCATTACGGCGCCGGCGTCACCGTGCGCCTCGCCGATGGCCGGGAACTGGCGGCCGAGGCGCCGGACGCGCTTGGCGATCCGGACAACCCGATCTCGCCGGCGGCGGTGCGGGACAAGGCGCGCATGCTGATGCGTGCCGCCGGTCTCGCCGACGACCGCGTCGCCGCGATCATCGCCGCCGTCGAGGCCCTGCCGTCGGGCGGCGCCGTCGCCGACGTCGTCAACCCGCTGCCCTGAACGGACCGCCGCCATGGATGCCATCGCCCATTTCGCCGAACATGTCGCCGCCACGGACTATGACGACCTGCCGGCCGACGCCGTGCGGGCGACGAAGACCTTTCTCCTCGACAGCCTCGGCGTCGGCATCGCCGGCAGCGCCGGGCCCTGGGTCGCCGAGCTCGTCGACTGCCAGGGCGGCTGGGGCGCGGGCGAACAGGCCCGCGTCTGGGGGCGCGGCACGCGGCTGCCGGCGCCGGCGGCGGCCATGTGCAACGCCTACCAGATCCACAATTCCGAGTTCGACTGCGTGCACGAGCAGGCCGTGGTCCATCCCATGGCCGTGCTGCTGTCGGCGGTCATGGCCCATGCCGAGCGCGCCGGCGGTGTCGACGGCAGGGCGCTGATCACGGCGCTGGCGCTGGGCGTCGACGTCGCCTGCCATATCGGCGTCGGCTCGCGGGCGGGCCTCAAGTTCTTCCGGCCGGCGACGGCCGGCGGCTTCGCCGCCACGGCCGCCATCGGCAAGTTGATGGGCTTCGACGCGGGCCGGCTCGTCAACGCCTTCGGCATCACCTATTCGCAGAGCTGCGGCACCATGCAGGCCCATACCGAGGGCTCGATGCTGCTCGGCATGCAGATCGGCTTCAACGCCCGCAACGCCGTCTTCGCCTGCGACATGGCGGCGCGCGGCCTGGTCGGGCCGCAGAACATCCTCGAAGGCCCGTTCGGCTTCTATCCCCTGTTCGAGGGCGACTACGATCTGGGCGAGGTCCTGCCGAACCTGGGCAAGGTCTGGCGCGTCACTGAAGTCGCGCACAAGCCGTTCCCCAGCGGCCGGGCGACGCACGGCGTCATCGACGGCGTGTTGGACCTGCAACGCGCGCACGGCTTTACCGCCGCCGATGTCGAGCGCATCGAGGCCCGCGTGCCGCCGCTGACGCATCGCCTGGTCGGCCGGCCGATCAGGGACGGGATGGCGGTCAACTACGCCCGCCTCAGCGCCCCCTACGTGATGGCAGTGGCGCTGCTGCGCGGCACCGTCGGCGTCGAGGATTTCCGGCCCGAGGCCATTCGCGATCCCGACCGCCTGGCGCTCGGCCGCCGCATCGCCGTGATCGCCGACGACAATCCCGACGACAACGCGCTGACGCCGGTCGGTGTCGCGGTGGCGCTGCGCGACGGCGTCAGGCACGACATCACGCTCGACCTGGTCTACGGCAACCCGGCGAAGCCGATGACGCGCGAGGCGCATCTGGAGAAGTTCCGCGTCAACTGCGGCGCCGGCGTCGTGCCGCTGGCCGACGATGCCATCGAGCGCATGATCGTCTCGGTCGACGACCTGGAAGCCGTCGACGATGTCGCGCGACTGGTCGACCTGGCGGTGGCGGCGGCATGAGCGACTATTTCGACGAGGCCGACCCGGTCCGGCTGCGCGGCGACTACCCCGTCGGCGAGGCCTTCCTGAACGGCCCGGCGAAGCTGAGCCGCGACGCGCTGCGCGATCTTCAGGAACGGCGCTTCCGCGCGGTCATGGAACGGGCCTGGCAGGTACCGTTCTACCGACGGCACTGGGGTGCCAAGGGAATCGAGCCCGGCGACATCGAGGGCCTCGACGACATCGCCGAACTGCCGCCGTTCTCGAAGTCGGACCTGATGCGCAGCGTCGAGGCGCACCCGCCCTTCGGCGACTATCACGGCCTCGACATGACCGCCGGCGCCGACCGGCACAACGTCGTCTTCCACACCACCAGCGGCACCACGGGCACGCCGCAGCCGCTGTTCTTCGGCGCCTGGGACCGCGAGGTGCAGAACCGGCTGCTGGCCCGCGCCTACCTGTTCCAGGGCCTGCGCCCCGACGACGTCGTGCACTCGGTCTACGGCTTCGGCATGGTCAACGGCGGCCATTACGTGCGCGAGGCGGTGCTGCGCTACACCAAGGCGCTGTTCCTCTCGGCCGGCACCGGGCTCGAGACCCGCTCGGCCCAGCAGGTCGCGCTGATGCGCCTGTTCGGCGTCACCGTGCTGGTCGGCTTCGCCGACTACATCAAGAAACTGGCCGAGGTCGCGCGCGAGAACGGCATCGAGCCGGGCCGCGACATCCCCCTGCGCATGATCAGCGGCCATCTGGGCCAGGAGAGCCGGGCGACCATGTCCGAGACCTGGGGCGGCGTCGGGATCTACGACTGGTACGGCGTCGGCGACACCGGCACCATCGCCGTCGAGGGCCCGGACCAGGACGGCCTCTATGTCTGGGAGGACGCGCATTATCTCGAGGTGATCCATCCTGACAGCCACGCCGTGCTGGCCGACGGCGAGACCGGCAACATGTGCGACACCGTGCTGTTCAAGGACACGGTCTATCCGATCGTCCGCTTCAACACCAACGACGTCTCGGCCGTGCTGACGACGCCCTCGTCGCTGGGCCTGGGCTTCCGCCGCATCGCCGGCTTCCAGGGCCGCAGCGACAACATGGTCAAGCTGCGCGGCATCAACATCTATCCGACCTCCATCGGCGCGCATCTGGACGCGCATCCCGCCGCGACCGGCGAATATGTCTGCCGCGTGGCGCGCGACGGCAACCGCGACGAGATGACGGTCGTCGCGGAGGTGACACAGGACGCCGTCGGCGATGACGGCGTGCGGGCGGATCTGTCGGCGCTGCTGCGCCAGCGGCTCGGCATCGAGGTCGGGGTCGAGCTGGTCGGACCCGGCGGCACCGCGGCGCTGACCCAGATCGAGCAGCGCCAGAAGCCGATCCGCCTGATCGACACTCGTTTCACATGACCGGCCTCACCGAGCTTTCCGTCCGCGACGCGGCGACGGCGCTGGCCGCCGGCGACATCACCTCGCGCGCCCTGGCGCAGGCCTACCTCGACCGCATCGCCGCCATCGACGGCGACGTGAACGCCTATATCACGGTCACGGCGGAGACGGCACTGGCGCAGGCCGACGAGTCGGACGCGCGCGCGGCGCGTCTCGGCCCGCTCGACGGCGTGCCGATCGCACTCAAGGACAATATCGACGTCGCCGGCGTCACCACGACCAACGGCATGGGACCGCGCAACCACCCGGTTCCGGCAACGGATGCGCCGGTCGTGGCACGGTTGCGCGCCGCCGGCGCCGTGCTGCTCGGCAAGCTCAACATGCACGAAGGCGCGCTCGGCGCCACCACCGACAACGCCCATCACGGCCGCGCGCAGAACCCCTGGGCGCGCGGCGTCACGCCGGGCGGCTCGTCGGGCGGCTCGGGCGCCGCCGTCGCCGCGCGGCTCTGCGCCGCGGCGCTCGGCACCGACACCATGGGCTCGGTGCGGCTGCCGGCGGCCTATTGCGGCGTCGCCGGCCTGAAGCCGACCTTCGGCCTGGTCAGCACGCGCGGCGTCGCGCCGCTGAGCTGGCGGCTCGATCATGTCGGCCCGCTCTGCCGGACGGTCGCCGACCTCGGCCTGATGCTCGACGCCATGGCCGGCCACGACCCCGACAGCATGGAATCGGTCGCGGCGCCCGACGCCGGCGGTTACGCGGCCGAGGCGCCGCACAACCTAACCGATGTCCGCGTGGGCGTGATCGCCAACTTCGACACGGTCGAGATCTCGGCCGACGTCCTGCACGGCTTCCAGGCGGCATTGGCGCGACTGGAATCCATGGGCGCGCGGGAACAGCGGCTGACCCTGCCGGACTACGATCCGTCGCTGGCGCGCCGCGCCGGCCTGCTGGTCAGCGAGGCCGAGGCCGCGGTGTTTCACGAACCCGACCTCGCCGATCACCCGGCCGCGTTCTCGGACACCTTCCGCTCGATGCTGGCCTACGGCCGGGACGTGAAGGGCGACCGCCTGGTCAAGGCCGAACGCACGGTGCAGCACGCCGGCTTCGCGCTGCGCCGGGCCTTCGACGAAGTCGACGTCATCGCCGCCCCGACCACGCCGCAGACGGCGTTCCCGTTCGACCAGCCCGTGCCCGCCAACCAGGCCGACCTGACCGCGCCCGCCAACTTCGCCGGCTGCCCCGCCGTCAGCCTGCCCTGCGGTGTCTCGGAAAGTGGCCTGCCCCTCGGCCTGCAGCTCATCGGCCCGCCCTTCAGCGAGCGATACCTGCTCGGCCTCGCCATGGCCTTCGAAGCCGCCTGCGGCTACCACCTGCCGCCGCTGCCGGCGGCGGGGTTTTGATTGGTGGTGGCACTGATATCGATGCCGTGAGCCCTCACCCTCCCACGCGACGGCCGTCGCGCGGGTCCCTCCCTCTCCCGCAAGCGGGAGAGGGATTACAAACCGCAGCGTTGGCGGCCCCCTCTCCCGCTTGCGGGCTTGAACGTATACGTTCAAGGGCTGGGGTGAGGGCCTGATGATGCGAAACATCGAGAGACGGTCCACCTGGAAATGGTGCAAGCAGCCACCCCCTACCGATACGTAAACACCGCCTTCCGCTTCTGCAGGAAGGCGTCGCGGCCCTCGACATAGTCCGGGTTCTCGAACGCGCCCATGGCCAGCGCCCGGCTGTTGTCGGTCTCGTCGGTGGCGCCGTCCAGGATCTCGTCGACATTCTGCTTCACCGCCCGGATCGAGTATTGCGACAACCCGCAGAGCCGCTCGGCGAAGGCATAGGTCTCGCGCTCCAGGTCGTCGGCCGGGAAGATGCGGGTGGCGAGGCCGATGATCTCGGCCTCCTGGGCCTCGATGACCCGCGCGCCCATCAGCATTTCCTTCGCCTTCGATGGCCCGACCAGGTCCGACAGGCTCTTGGTCTCGCGCAGCGAGTAGGCGAGACCCAGCGTCGCCGGCGGGATGCAGAACTTCGCCGTCAGGTCGCCGTAGCGCAGGTCGCATTTCAGCGCCACCGCGCAGCCGCCGCCGTAACAGACGCCCTGGACCATGGCGATGGTCGGCTTGTTCAGGCCGGCGATGGCGTCATAGGCCGCGTGGACCTGGGCATGGTAGTCGCGGGCGCTGTCGGCGGACGCGTGCACGGTCTCGAACTCGCTGATATCGGCGCCGGCCGAGAACGCTTCCGCCGTGCCGCCGCGCAGGATCAGCACCTTGATCGCGGCATCGGCCGCGACCGCGCCGATCAGCCGCGGGATCGCCTGCCAGACGCCGAGATTCATGGCATTGCGCTTCTCGGGCCGGTTCAGGATCAGCTCGGCGATCTCGCCGCGGCGGCTCAGATAGATCGGGTCGTCGGACATGGCGGTTCTGTTCCCATCGGGGGATTGGGCGCCGGCGGTCGCCTTGACGCCCCATCGCGGCAAATCTAATTTGTCCGGACAAATTATCAGGTCCGGCCAACACCGGCAATTTCCAACGGGACCGAGCGGGAGCGTCAGATGGCCGGGGAAGCGAGCGCCTATCCTAACCTGTTTTCCGAGCTCCGGGTCGGTTCGAGGACGCTGCGCAACCGCATCGCGCTGCCGGCGACGCTGACCAATTACGGCGTCGCCAACCGCATCACCGCGCGCTGGACCGACTTCCTGGTCGAGCGGGCGCGCGGCGGCGCCGGCCTGATCGTCTCGGAAGTCATCGCCGTCGATCCCAACGCCATCGCCCAGGGCGCCATCGTCACCGGCTTCGATGACGCCAACGCCGACGGCTTCCGGCGCACGGCCGACGGCGTGCGCGCGGCCGGCGGCTGCCTGGTGGCGCAGCTCTGGCATCCCGGCCGGCAGCAGCTCTGGCACCCGACGATCTCGCCCATGGGCGTCTCCGACCAGCCCGACGCCTATAGCTGGACCGTGCCGCACGTGATGAGCGAGGCCGACATCGCGCAAGCCGTCGACGCCTATGTCTCGGTGGCCGCGCGCCTGCGGTCCTACGGCCTCGACGGCGTCGAGCTGCACGGTGCGCACGGCTATCTGATCACCCAGTTCCTGTCGCCCTGGTCGAACACGCGCGCGGACGGCTATGGCGGCGGCCTGGAGAACCGGGCCCGGTTCGTGCGCGAGGTCGCCGGCGGCATCCGCGAGGCTTGCGGCCCCGACTTCATCGTCGGCCTGAAGATGCCGGCGCAAGAGGGCGTGGCGGGCGGGATCGACGTCGACGAGGCCGCCCGCATCACCGCCCACCTGGCGCCGCTCGGACTGCTCGACTATGTCGCCTATGCCCAGGGCAATTTCAGCCTCAGCCTGGAAGACCATGTGCCGGACATCACCTACCGGCCCGGCCATTTCATCGATCTGCACAAGCGCCTGCGCCCGGTCGCGGGCGGCATTCCCGTGATGGCGCTCGGCCGCATCGGCACGCCGGAGCTGGCCGAGAAGGTCGTCGCCGAGGGTCATGGCGACCTGGTCGGCCTGACCCGGGCGCAGATCGCCGACGCCGCCTTCGCCAGCAAGGCGCGTGCCGGCCGGGCGGCCGAGATCCGGCCGTCGGTGTTCGACAACTACTGCTGGGGCGAGGTGCATGCCGGCAAGCCGCTGCGCGAGTTCCACAACCCGCATCTGGGCGAGGCCGGCGAGGCCGGCTGGACGCCGCCGCCCGCCGACCGGCCGCGCGACGTGGTCGTGGTCGGCGCCGGTCCCGGCGGGCTGGAGGCGGCCTGGGTGGCGGCGGCGCGCGGCCACCGGGTGACCGTGCTGGGCGCCTCGGACGAGGTCGGTGGCCGTTTGCGGTTCGAGGCGGCGCTGCCGGGCCGCGCCGACATGGCCAGGGTCTACCGGCACCAGAAGCATCTCGCCGACGAACACCGCGTCGCGTTCCGGCTCGGCCGGCGGGCGACGCCGGATGACGTCAGGGCGTTGCGGCCCGACACCGTCGTCATCGCCACCGGCTCGGGCCTGCGCTTTCCCGCCACGCTGTCGCCCGACAGCGCGCCCGTCGTCTCGGTGCGCGATTACGTGTCCGGCCGACATGGCGGCGGCACCGCGCTGCTGTTCGACCAGGACCACACCGCCGCCACCTACGCCACCGCCGACCTGCTGGCCCGGGATTTCGGCCGCGTCATCCTGATGAGCCCGCGTCCGCACCTGGCGCAGCATGTGAACTATTGCAGCGCCATCGGCGTGCATCGCCGTCTCCACGCCAATGGCGTTGTCCAGATCCTGGCTGCCGAGCCGGTCGAGTTCAAAGACAAAACAGTGCGTTACGTGAATGTTTTCACGCGGCGTGACGACTCGATCGCCGACGTCGACCTGCTGGTCTACGCCACGCCCCGCATCGTCGACGAGCCGCTGTCCGCCGCGCTCGCCGATCTCGAGGTGCACCTGGTCGGCGATTGCCAGTCGCCGCGCGACCTGATGGCGGCGATCCATGGCGGCCACGCCGTCGGCCTGGCGCTTTAGCCGCGAAGACGTCGCTGCGCGACGGCTTGTTGTCGCAAATGCTGGTGTTCCCGCGCCGGCCGGCGATATAAACAGAGCAACGACAAGCAGGGGTCCGGCGGCGCGGGGGCATCCGAACTGTCCAGATATTCCATCTTCACGCTGGCGCGTAACGCGCTGAGCTACCACGAGAATTGGCAATCGGCCTGGCGCAGCCCGGAGCCGCGGCCGAGCTATGACGTGGTCATCGTCGGCGGCGGCGGGCACGGCCTGGCGACGGCCTACTACCTCGCCAAGCTGCACGGGCTGACCAATGTCGCCGTGGTCGAGAAGGGCTGGATCGGCGGCGGCAATACCGGCCGCAACACCACGATCATCCGCTCCAACTACCTCAATGACGAAAGCGCCGGCCTCTACGAGCACGCGCTGAAGCTCTGGGAAGGCCTGAGCCAGGACCTGAACTACAACGTCATGTTCAGCCAGCGCGGCGTGATGAACCTGGCGCACAACGAGCACGACGTGCGCGAGCTGAAGCGCCGCTGCTACGCCAACCACCTGAACGGCGTCGATTCCGACTGGCTGAGCACCTCGCAGGTAAAGGAATTCTGCCCGATCCTGAACTGCGATCCGGACGCACGCTATCCCGTGCTGGGCGCGACGCTGCAACGGCGCGGCGGCGTCGCCCGGCATGACGCGGTCGCCTGGGGCTATGCCCGCGGCGCCGACCGGCGCGGCGTCGACATCATCCAGAACTGCGAGGTCACCGGCTTCCGCATCCATGACGGCGCCGTGCAGGGCGTCGAGACCACCAAGGGCTTCATCGGCGCCGCCAAGGTCGGCGTCGTCGTCGCCGGCCACGCCACGGTGCTGGCCGACATGGCCGGCTTCCGCCTGCCGATCGACAGCCATCCGCTGCAGGCGCTGGTCTCGGAGCCGATCAAGCCGGTGCTCGACACCGTCGTCATGTCGAACGCCGTGCATGCCTATATCAGCCAGTCCGACAAGGGCGAGCTGGTGATCGGCGCCGGCGCCGACCTCTACAACTCCTACGCCCAGCGCGGCAGCCTGCCGATCGTCGAGGAGACCATCCGCGCCATCGTCGAGCTGTTCCCGATGTTCGGCCGCGTGCGCATGCTGCGGTCCTGGGGCGGCATCGTCGACATCGCGCCGGACGCCAGCCCGATCATCTCGAAGACGCCGGTCGGCGGCCTTTACTTCAATTGCGGCTGGGGCACGGGCGGCTTCAAGGCGACGCCCGGCTCCGGCTGGGTCTTCGCGCACACCATCGCGCGGGACGAACCGCACGCCATCAACGCCGCCTTCAAGCTCGACCGGTTCTATTCCGGCGAGCTGGTCGCCGAGCACGGCGCGGCTGCCGTGGCGCATTAGGAACCGGACGCATGTTGTTGATTTCCTGTCCCTGGTGCGGCCCGCGCGAAGAAAGCGAGTTCCAGTGCGGCGGCGAGGCGCATATCGTCCGGCCGACCGACGGCGCGGGGCTCAGCGACACCGCCTGGGGCGATTACGTCTTCATGCGCAAGAACCCCAAGGGCGTGCAGTACGAGCGCTGGCACCACGCCGCCGGCTGCCGGCGCTGGTTCAACGTCGCCCGCCATACCGTCACGCACGAGATCCTCGCGGTCTACCGCATGGGCGAGCCGCCGCCCGAGGTCGAGCCATGAGCGCCGGTGACCTGCGCCTTCCCGAGGGCGGCCGTATCGACCGCGGCCGGCCGCTGAACTTCCGCTTCGACGGCCGCTGGTACCGGGGCTATGCCGGTGACACGCTGGCCTCGGCCCTGCTGGCGAACGGCGTGCGCATGGTCGGCCGCGGCTTCAAGTACCACCGGCCGCGCGGCATCATGACCGCCGGCTCCGAGGAGCCGAATGCGCTCGTGCAACTGCGCCAGGGCGTGCGCACCGAGCCCAACGTGCGCGCGACGCAGGTCGAGCTGTTCGACGGCCTGGAGGCCGAAAGCCAGAACCGCTGGCCGTCGCTGAAATTCGACGTAGGCGCGGTCAACAACGTGGCTTCCCGGCTGTTTCCGGCCGGCTTCTACTACAAGACTTTCATGTGGCCGAAGGGCTTCTGGGAGAGCTACGAGGTCGTGATCCGGCATGCCGCCGGCCTGGGCCGCGCGCCGGACCGGCCCGACCCCGACCGCTACGACAAGATGCATGCCCATGCCGACGTGCTGGTCGTCGGCGGCGGACCGGCCGGCCTCGCCGCCGCGCGGGCGGCGGCCGCCACCGGCGCCCGGGTGCTGCTCGCCGACGAGCAGCCGGTGTTCGGTGGCAGCCTGCTGGGCACCGGCGAACGCCTCGACGACGCGCCGGGCGCGGACTGGGCGGCATCCGTGGTCGAAGACTTGCAAGCGCGCGACAACGTCCGGCTGCTGCCGCGCACCACCGTGATCGGCTACCACGACCACAACTTCCTGACCGCCGTAGAGCGCGTCGCCGACCATCTGCCCGTGCCGCCGCCGCACCGGCCCCGGCAGCGCCTGTGGAAGATCCGCGCGAAGCAGGTCGTGCTGGCGACCGGCGCCATCGAACGGCCGCTGGTCTTCGCCGACAACGACCGGCCGGGCGTCATGCTGGCCGGCGCCGTGCAATGCTATCTGCACCGCTATGGCGTGCGGCCGGGACGGCGCGCCGTCGTCTTCACCAACAACGACAGCGCCTATGGCGCGGCGCTGGACATGGCCGATGCCGGTATCACCGTCACCGCCATCGTCGACCTGCGGCCCGACATCACCGGCGCCTGCATCGACAGGGCGCGCACTGCCGGCATCGCCGTCTATGCCGGCGAGGCGGTGGTCGGCGTCTACGGCGCGCGGGGCCTGACCGCGGTCGACGTGCAGCGGCTCGACGATGCCGGCACGGCGGTCGTCAGCCTGCCACGGCGCCTCGACTGCGATCTGCTGGCGGTCTCCGGCGGCTGGAACCCGACCGTGCACCTGTTCTCGCAGTCCGGCGGCCGGCTGCGCTTCGACGCCGACAGGTCGGCCTTCGTCCCCGACAGGCCGCGCCAGGCCGCGCGCGCGGTCGGCGCCGCCAACGGCGATTTCGACACTGCGGCATGCCTCGCCGAGGGCGCCGCGGCGGGCCGGGCGGGGGGCGCC
>JANQKO010000563.1 GCA_028281075.1 Alphaproteobacteria bacterium
TTCTGCGTCGTGCCCTATACGCGCGGCGCGGAGTATTCGCGGCCGGCGGCCGTCGTGCTGGCCGAGGCGCGGCACCTGGTGGCGGGCGGCGCCCGCGAGCTGACGCTGCTGGGCCAGAACGTCAACGCCTATCACGGCGACGGCTCGGATGGCCGCGCCTGGTCGTTCGCCCGCCTGATCCTGACGTTGAGCGAGATCGACGGCCTGGCGCGGATCCGCTACACGACCTCGCATCCCCGCGAGATGGACGCCGACCTGATCGCCGCGCATCGCGATTGCCCGGCCCTGATGCCCTATCTGCATCTGCCGGTGCAGTCCGGCTCGGACCGGGTGCTGGCGGCGATGAACCGGCGCCACACGGCGGACGACTATCTCGGGATCGTCGACCGGCTGCGGCAGGCGCGGCCCGATATCGCGCTGTCCGGCGACTTCATCGTCGGCTTCCCGGGCGAGAGCGATCGCGACTTCGAGGCGACCATGGCGCTGGTGCGGCGGGTTGGCTACGCCCAGGCCTATTCGTTCAAATACAGCCCGCGGCCGGGCACGCCGGCGGCCCTGCTGGACGGCCAGGCGCCCGATACGGTCAAGGCGGCGCGGCTGTCGGCCCTGCAGGACCTGCTCAACGCCCAGCAGCGCGCCTTCAACGACGGCACGGTCGGGACCACGGTCCCGGTGCTGCTCGACCGCGCGGGACGCCGGCCCGGCCAGCTCGTCGGCCGCAGCCCGCATATGCAGGCGGTCCACGTGGACGCCGCGGCCGAGATGCTGGGCGAGATCGCGCCGGTGCGGATTTCGGCGGCCCAGGCGAACTCGGTCGCCGGCGCCTTGGCGACACCAGCCGCGGACGCGGCCTGAGCCGATGATCCGGACCGGACGCCAGCGGACGGCAGGACCTTGACGACGACGACCTCCAGCATGGCGCCGGCGCAACTGGTCATCGATTTCGATGACAACAGCCTGCTGGTGCCGCTGTTCGGCGAGCACGACCGTCACCTGGCCCGGATCGAGCAGGTGATGGGGGTGTCCCTGGTGCCGCGCGGCAACCGCCTGGCGATTATCGGCGAGCCGGTCGCCATGCGCGCGGCCAAGGCGGCGATCGACGATCTGTACCAGCGGCTGAAGCAGGGCCTGGACGTCGGCAACGGCGAGGTCGACGGCGCCATCCGCATGGCCGAGGCGCTGGGGCCGGACGCCGACGCGGTCGATGCCGTCGACGCGAAGCGGCGCTCGACCAGTGCCGACGACACCATCGTCAACACGCAGAAGCGGGTGATCACGCCCCGCTCGCCGACCCAGGCGGACTATGTGCGGGCCCTGCGCGACAGCGAGATGGTGTTCGGACTGGGCCCCGCCGGCACCGGCAAGACCTATCTCGCGGTCAGCGTCGCCGTCGAAATGCTGTTGAAGGACCAGGTCGACCGCATCATCCTGACCCGGCCGGCCGTGGAGGCGGGCGAACGGCTCGGCTTCCTGCCCGGCGGCATGGACGATAAGATCGACCCCTACATGCGGCCGATGTACGACGCCCTCTACGACATGATGCCCGGCGAGAAGGTCATCCGGCGCCGCGACGCCGGCGATATCGAGATCGCGCCGCTGGCCTACATGCGCGGCCGGACGCTGGCCAACGCCTTCGTCATCCTCGACGAGGCGCAGAACACCACGCCCATGCAGATGAAGATGTTCCTGACCCGCATGGGCGAGAACTCGCGCATGGTGGTGACCGGCGACGCCAGCCAAGTCGACCTGCCGCTGGGCACGAAATCCGGCCTGATCGACGCCATGGAGATCATCCGCGGCATCGACGCCGTCAGGCTGATCGAGTTCTCGCACGCCGACGTCGTGCGGCACCCGCTGGTCACGCGTATCGTGCAGGCCTATGAAGGACGCGAGCACGGTCTGCTCCGCGGCAAGGCGACATGAGCGACGGCGCCGACATATCGAACGAACTGGCCGATCTCGAGCGCGAGCGCGAGACGCTGCGGCAGGCGGCGCAGCAGGCGCTGGCGGCGGAGCGCTGGTCGAACTGGCGGCCCTGGATCGACGTCCTGCTGCTGGTCGTGTTCATCGGCCTGATGACGGTGCTGTTCGCGCCGCCGGGTCAGCGGGTGCATCCGGTGCCGCCGGTCGACAAGGTCTCGGCCACCGAGATCCGGGCCGAGCGCGACGTCCTGGTCGAGGACCGCCGGGCGACGGCGCTGCGCCGGGACGAGGCGGCGGCGGCGGTGCTGCCGATCTTCGACCTCGATTCCGAGCTCTACTTCAACCTGGGCGACCGCGTCGCCGGCGCCGTCGGCGGCCTGAAGCAGCGCCTGGGCGACGGCGGCCTGACCTTCGATCAGCGTCGGGCCGCGTTCGAGGAAGAGCTCGGCCTGTCGGTCGACGGCAGCATCTTCGGCCTGATCGAAAAGCTCGGCGAGCCGACCGACCTGGCGATCGCCATCAACTTCTTCCTCAATATCGCGCTCGACCGCATGGTGGTGGAAGACCGCGCCGCGCTGCCGCGGCGGGGCGGCATCGAGGTTCGCGACCTGGCGCTGGGCGGCCAGACGCGGCTCTATCAGCTCGGCGCGGTCCTGGATCTACGCCAGGTGCGGCGGTTGATGTCGGCGCGCGCGGGCGACGCGCCCTACGGCTCGGCCCGCGTCGTCCGGAGCTGGATCCTCGAAAGCGCGATCCGCCTCGCGCGGGCCAACCTGCGCGCCAACGAGGCCGAAACCCAGGCCCAGCGGGACGCCGCGGTCGCCGGCATCGAGCCGGTGTTCGTGCGCATCGAGGCCGGCGAGGTGCTGGTCCGGCGCGGCGACCGGGTGACGCCGCGCATCCAG
>JANQKO010000594.1 GCA_028281075.1 Alphaproteobacteria bacterium
CCCACCGCGCGGGGTCCCAGCCGCACGCGTCCACGCCGCCATGGCGCGCGGGCGCGATGACGGTATCGCCGGGCCGCAGCGCCGCCGGGTCGATCCAGCGCGAGCGGTCGTCGTTCCCCGCCCAGCGGAACACCCGCCGCGCGTCGGGGGCCGGGGGCGGCTCGTCCGCCGGTGCCGGGGTGGCGATATCGGCCAGATGGGCCGGCGCGGCGCTATCGGCCAGATGGGCCGGGGCGGCGCGGGCCCGCGTGAGCCAGCGCCGCACCGCCCAGAGCGGCAGCTCGACCGCCTCGCGCGAACGCGGCGGCACCAGCGTCAGCAGGCGGCGGACGTCGTCGTCCCGGTGCGCCTCGGGATCGATGTCCGCGCGCCAGACGACGCTGATCGAATCCGGCTGGCGGGCCTGCCCGTGGAGATAGAGCGAGATGTCCGGGTCGGCGGCGGGGATCGGCGACGTCTGGCTCAGCAGGTCGAGATGCGCGGGCATCAATACCGGCGCGTCCGCCTTGCGCGCCAGCGCCTCGGCGTCCATGTCGGCCGCGAACCCGTCCGGGCCGAACTCGACGACGGTGTCGCCGCCGTCCGCGACCGCCACCGCCCGCAGCCGCTCCCAGGCGGCCTTCAGCGCCGTGCCGTAGACCGGGTCGTCGGCGCGCGCCGACAGGTCGGCCCTGGCGGCGATGACGGCGGCATAGGGGCGGATATCCCGGCCGGCGCGGTTGAGCCGTCCGAACCGCTGGCGCAGGCTGTCGAGCGGCGCGGCTTCGGTGACCAGGGCGTCGAGATCGATATCCACGCCGGCCTCGATGCACTGCGTGGCGACGACAAGGAGCGGCCTGTCGAGATCGCGGTCGGCGCCGGTGCGGACCGGCGCCAGCCGGGCGGCCAGCCCGTCCCGGTCCACCGGCCGGGCCGGGCCGATCAGCAGCAGGCAATCGGCGTCGGCCGGACGGTACCGGTCCGTCAAGGTCCGGAACACGGCACGCGCGCGGGCCACCCGGTTGACCACCACGCCGACGGCCGGGACCGGCGCGCCGTTTGCGGCCTGGTGGAAATGCTCCAACGCGTCGCGAACCCGGTCCGAGATGGCGGCGGCGCGGTCGGCGAGGTCCCGCTCGCCGTGGTGTCCCGCGTCGGTCCCGGGCGCGGTCCTCGCGCGCCACTCCACGAGCCGCGCCGGCTTGGATGCCGCCAGGCGCCGGCGCAGGACCGGATGCGACCGGTCCGCGTCGTCGAGCGCGAAGGCGTCGGGCCGCGTCTCGCCCGGCGTCGCGGTGAGCAGCGCGACACCCCACGGCGAGGCGAGATCCGTCCGCCGCCAGTTCGGTCCCCGGTAGACGCGCACCCAGTCCAGGGTCTGCCGGAACGGTTCGGCCAGGTGCGCCTCGTCGAGCAGGATGAGGCAGTCCGAGCCGATCAGTCCGGCATGGACCGGCTTCATGGCATCGGACACGCCATAGCCCCGGAACAGCAGGCGCGAGCCGACCTGATCGACGGTGGAGCAGAGCAGCGTCGGCTGGGACGGCGTGCGGGCCCAGTCGTCCTCGCGCGGGATGCCGCCGCGCAGGCGGCGCGCGACCAGCGGCGGACCGTCGCCGGACAGTGTCCGCAGGCTGTTGGCGACGCGTGCCGTGACGGGCCCCGGCGGCGCGGCGAGCGCGTCCTGGAGCCGGCGCGCGCGCGTGTAGGCGTCGTCCACCACCAGCCGGCGGTCCACCACCAGGGCGATACGGACGGGCGCGCGGCGCGTCTCGCCACGGCCGGCTTCCAGCGCCAGATGGAAAGCGGCGATGTCGAGCGCCGCCGTCTTGCCGCTGCCGGTGGGCAGATCGAGCACGTTCGGCCAGACGCCGCGTTCGGCGATCCGCCGAAGCAGCCGGGCCTGCCAGGGAAACGGCGCGCAGCCCTGCACCTCATGGAAGAAGCCGGGGAAATCCTCGGCGGACAGCATCAGCGGCGGTCCGGGTCGAGGGCGCGGCACAGCCCGAGCCCGACGAACCGGCCGGCGCCGAGGACGACGGGACCGTCGACGGGCCGGGCGAAGCGGATCACGGCATGGGTGAGATGGCGGCTGGCGAGCGCGCGCGGCCGGCCCCAGCGCGTCCAGGCCGGCGCGCCGCCGGCGGGGTAGGCCGACGGCGCGCCGACGATGGCCGAATGCTTGTCGCAGACCACCGCGTCCGGCTCCGGCAGGCCGACATTGCGGCAGGCGTCGGCGATCTGCGCCGCGGCCTCGTCCTGCCGTGCCGCGCCTTTCCGCTTCAGGTGCCGGTCGAGGGCGATGGGCGTCATGGTGGCGAACACCGGCGCCGGCCGGGTATAGAGCGCCGGATCGAGCGAGCGCCGGCCGACCGGCGGCTCGAAGGTCGGCGACAGGCCGATCGAGAACGCCCGGCCGCGCGGCGTCCCGGCTTTCGTCGTCAGCGTCAGCAGGCGCCGGCCATGGTCCTCCGCGATGGGGGCGAGCGTTCGCAGCACGCGGCGGAAATCCGCGTCATCGAGAAGCGTGCTGTCCCGCGGCGGCACGAGCGCGAAGCCCATCACATGGCCGTCGGCGTGCGGAAAGCCGGCGAACGGCAGGGGCAGGACGGCGAGGTGCGCATCCCGCGACGGGCTTCGGTCCGGCGCATGGCCGCTGACCACCTCGGGGATATCGTCGCCACGGCCGATGCGGCGGTAGCCGTCGAGCAGCGCGTCCCGGAGGGTCTTGGCGACAAGCGCGCAGGCGCGCAGGTCCGGCATGTCGCCGGCGACATGCTCGAACACGAGCCAGCGTCCGCCGAAGCTGCCGGTACGCGGCGGCGTGGCATCGGCGGCCGGGGCGACGCGCGCGCCGGGCAGCGGCCGGCGGCCGGCCTCGAAGCTCCGGCACAGCTCGGCCAGGCGGCCGGCATAGACCCGCCGCCGCGGCGGCGCGGCGCGGCCCGGATCGGGCGGCGCGTCGTCGCGCAGAAAGCGGCAGCGGGTCAGGCTGGCCGAATGGCCGACATAGGCGGTGTCGCGCGCCAGTGCCAGCAGGGCGGCGAATGTCGCCGGGTCGGGCCGGGCGTCCGGCCAGCAGAGGCGGACGACCGGGTCGTGCGGGCGGGACGCGGGGAAGCGCCGGGGCTGCCGGCTGCGCAGGGCCGGCAGGACGCCCCTGGCGTGCTTGCGCCTGTCGCTGCGCGGATCGTTGGGCGGGACGAACACGACCGCGTCCGTGCGCGGCGGCGCCTCGGGCGCCAGCAGCATCGGCGCCGGCAGCGCTTCCAGCCATTCGAGCGCCCGCTGTCCATCGGCGTCCTGGCCCAGGATGGCCCAGGTGGCGACGAGGGCGGAGAAGACGCGGTCGGGCTGCGGCGGCCAGTCGGGCGTGCCGCTGTCGGGGCCGACGGCGGCGAAGGCGACGCCCGAGAGGTACTCGATCTCAAGAACCAGCGCCATGGTCGCCCGCCGCGTCGTCGTCGCCACCCTCGCCGGAAAGGGCCAGGTCCTGGCTGCGGCGGACGATCTCCACCAGCTTGTCTTGCGGCGTCAGGCGGAGCGGCTCGGCCCGGAGCGACAGGCCGGCGGCTTGCGCGGCGTCGAATGCCGCCCGATAGAGCGCTTGGGCCGTCACGCGGTCGAGCGTGACCGGCTCGGCCGCGCCGTCCGGCGTCACCCGCTCGAGCGGCGTCCGGCCGTCGCAGACGAGATCGCAGCGCGAGCGCAGCGCATAGCCGCGCGCGTCCTGCTCGGCGAGCGCGACCAGCCCCAGCGCGGCCAGCAGGGCGCGTCCCGCCGCGTCCCTGTCCGGGCCGCCGAAACGCAGCCGGCGCAACGCGGCGAAGCTGAGCACGAAGCCGTGCTCGGCATGGTCGCAGGTAACGCCCAGCGGCTGGATCGACGGCGCGATGTTGCCGTGGTTGATCTCGGACGGCCGGACTTTCTTGGCCTTCTTGCCGGCGCCGTCTTCCGTCGTGCTCCAGCCGTCGCCGCCCTTGAAGACCTCGACCTTCCGCAGCACGCCGAGCGGATCGATCCGGCTGCCGGTGCGGCGGCCGGCCGTGCGGATGTCGACCTCGCCGGTGCGCGGGTTCGTTACGTATTCTTCCATCGGCACATCGACGCCGACGATTTCGGAGACCAGGCAACGGGCGAACTTGGCGCCCAGGCCGCCGCCCTCGCCGGTCGAATGCCAGGCGCCGAACAGCAGCGCGGTGGGGGAGAGTTCCAGGAGCGCCGAGGCGTCCTCGGCGCTGGCCTTGGACAGGCGCATGCCGTCGGCGCTGGCCATGAACGGCGTGCCGTCCAGCAGGCTGTCGCGCAGAATGGCGTCATAGACCCGGTGCGGCGCGTCGAGCGAGGTGATCCGGGTGAGGCCGTCGAGGCCGGCGTCGCTGAAATCGACCACGACATGCGGGATCGGCAGACCCTCGCCGATGGCCTGCAGCAGGCATTCCTCCAGCCGGTTGGCCTGGGACTGCACGCTGTCGACAAGCACGCACCAGACGTCGCGGCCGTTCAGCCGGCGCCGTTCGTAGACGTGGCGGGGCGGGGGGTTGCGCCCCTCTCCGGGGTAGGTCGGCGGGAAGATCTTGTCGCCCTGGCCGCCGACGGGTTGGAGCCGTTGCCGGCGCCGCAGCGCGGCGTCCCCGGCGACCATGCGGTGGAGCGTCTCGATGTCCATCTGCCGTTCTCCTTGCCGGGCGATGTCGGGGCAGGTTCGGTCACTTTACCCCTGGTTGCGGAGAGTATCGCCTCTCACGTCGGACCGTACAACCATGGCGGCAAACATCGCCGGCGATACGCCATCGCCGGACCGGGGCGGCGCGAACCCGCCCGCGCGGCAGTCAGGGACCGCCTTCGCCAAATCCGGCTTCAAGCGTAAGAGGGGCAAAAGTCCGGGCGCTTTCGAATTCTTTGGGATTTCCTAATCCATTAGGGACTGTCCCTATTGATTTCCTGTGCGAAGCAATCACCCGGTCGTCATGCCGGCGGAGGCCGGCATCCATGGGCTTTGCCGGCAAGCGCCGCGCCGGCGGTCGGGTGCCAATGCATAGCCGTCCCCGGCCTGCGCTGGGGTAGGCTCCGCCGCTATGTCCGTGGCGGGAGACCGTCGCCGGTGCCGGGACCCAGAAGACACTGCCGTTCGACGAGCGGCCAGTCCCATGGATGCCGGCCTCCGCCGGCATGACAATTGGGGGTGGGCCTTCGACGTTTTCTTCACAGCCGCGCGGACCGGCATGACCGTCGTCCGGGACTAATGACAAACCGCCCGGACTATTGCCCCGTTTACTGATAGAAACTTACCGGGATCTCGGTTCAAGGCCGTTCCGCTTCAGGCGCCAGATGAAGACATCCAGCCGGTCCTGGCCGAAGAACGGCTCGCCGTCGAAAACCATGGTCGGCACGCCCCAATGGCCGGCGGCGTCGAGCGCCTCCTCGTTGGCCTTGATGGCGTCCTCGTAGGCGTCGACGTCGGTGGCGATCTTGGCTTCCATGGCGGCGAGATCGAGGCCGGCCCGCGCCGTCGCCCTGGCCAGATGGTCGCCCTGGTCCCAGCCCTTGACCTCGCCGTTCCAGAGCAGCCTCGAAACCTCGTCGATGAAGGCCAGGCCCCGGCCCTGTCCCGTGGCCTCGACGCCGAGGCGGGTAAGGCGGCGGGCGAGCGGCTGTTCGGACGCGATGGCGAGCGTTTCCATGTCCATGACGATCGGGTCCGGCGATGGCCAGGCGAAGGGCGTGCCGGTCATCTCGGCGATGCGGCGCACGTCGTTCTGCAGGTAGGCGACCCATTTCGGATCGACCTTCTTGAAGAAGTCGGGATTGCGCACGGCGGTCGGGTAGACCGGCCGCACCGCGACGTCGAGATCGTATTCCGCCACCAGGCGCACGACGCGGCCGGTGGCGAGGTAGGAATAGGGGCTGCGGAACGACCAGAACAGGTCGGCATGCAGGGTCATGGCGGCTCCTTTTGGCGGACGGGAACGATCCACGCAGTCTAGCAGGCCGCCGGCCCGGGCGCGCGATGGCCGGTCCTTCGAGGCGGCCCCGGCAACGAAAGTTCTACGGATCGTATTCGCGGGCGAGAATCGACATGACGACGAGGGAGCCGGGCGTCCCGTCGGCGCGCACGGTGGCCTCGCGCAGCAGGCCCTCTTCCCGGAAGCCGACCGTCCGGTAGACGTGCCGGGCGCGCGCGTTGTCGTCGAAGACGTCGAGCCAGAAGCGGTTGGCGCCCAGCTCCGTGAAGGCGAGCGCCATGAGCCGGCGCAGCAACGGCTTGCCGAGGCCGCGGTCGGCCTCGGCGACGGCCAGCCGCAGCAGCTCGATGCTGCGCGCCGGCCCGGTCAGTCCGGCCAGAATGGCGAAGGCCAGCAGGCAGCCATGCCCGCCGTCATCCTCGGCCACCGTGTAATACATGTCGGGATCGCCGAGGTTGCGCAGATGCCGGTCGCGCGGCCAACGGCCGATGAAGGCCGCGTGATCGGGCCGCCGCTCCTGCGCCATCAGCCAGTCGAGATCCGTTTCCTCCGCCCGCCGCAGCCGCCACGCCATGACGCCGTCTCCCTGCCCGTACCGCCGGTGCCAAAACGGCCGCCAATCTCGCAAGGTCAGGGACGGACTTCCAGCACGATGTTGAAGGCGGTCTCGGCGATCCGGCGAACATGGCCGAAGCCGGCCGCGCGCATCACCTCGGTCAGCCGCGCCTCGCCGACCTGGGCGCCGAGCGCGTCACGGCCGTTCTGGGACACCGCGTTCGGCGTGCACAGCGTGGTCGACAGCGCGTAGTAGAGCCGGCCGACCGGATTGAGATTGTCCTCGACCGCGTCGCCGGCGAACGGCTCGACCAGCAGCACGGTGCCGTCCGGCGCCAGCGCCGCGCGCGCGTGCCGGGCCGCGCCCACCGGGTCGCCCAGATCGTGCAGGCAGTCCATGAAGCAGATCAGGTCGTATCCGGCCCCGGCGTAGCCCCGGGCATCGGCGACCTCGAACGCCACCCGGTGGCCCATGCCGGTGTCCCGCGCCCGCCGCCGGGCGGTCTCGATCGAGGCCGCGTGGTAGTCGAAGCCGTAAAAGGCCGAATTCGGAAAGGCCTCGGCCATGACGATGGTCGAGGCGCCGTGGCCGCAGCCGACATCGGCCACGCTGGCGCCAACCCGCAGCTTCTTCTCGACGCCGTCCAGCGCCGGGATCCAGGTCGACGTCAGGTTCGCCCGATAGCCAGGCCGGAAAAACGACTCGATGCCGCAGAACACGCCCCCGTCATGCTCGTGCCAGCCGATACCGTCGCCGTTGCGGAACGCCTCGGCGGTGCGGTCGACGGCCCGCCAGATCGACGACGCGGCGTCGAAGGCCGGGGCCATGAAGACGGCGCTTTCGCGTTCGGCCAGCACCAGCGCGTGCTCGTCGGGCAGCAGATAGGTCTTCGCGACCGCGTCATAGGCGACGTAGCCGCCAGCCGCCTGGTTGTTCAGCCACTCACGCACATAGCGTTCGCTCAGGCCGGCCCGCGCGGCCAGCGCCGCCGACGTCATCGGCCCGGCGCCGGCCATGGCGCGGTACAGGCCCAGACGGTGGCCGAGATTGACCATGACGCCGGAAAAGGCCGCGGCGAGATCGCCGACGACCTGACCGCTGAACCGGTCCAGCTTGGCCGCATCGATTGCCATTTTCTCCTCCCCCCGGCCGAAAACCGCTATTCTTGGCACTGGCAGCCTATGCCGATGCCATCAAACGGTTCTCATCGCCGCGATCAAAAATCTCTCAAAAATGACGCCGCGAACTCCTATTTTGTGCGAAACGACGACGGCCTGACGGATTCGCGCCATGCCCTCGCCGCAATTACAGCTTCTCGGCGGCCTGCGCCTGGCGGTGGATGGCGGCGTCCGGCTGCCGACCAAGAAGGCCGAGGCGCTGCTGGCCTATCTCGCCGTCGCCGGCGGCGCGCCGCGGCGGCGGGACAAGCTGGCCGCCCTGTTCTGGGGCGACCGGGGCGAGGAACAGGCCCGCCACAGCTTGAGCCAGACCGTCTATTCCATCCGCAAGGCCTTCGCGGCGGTCGATCTGGCGCCGCTTTCCGCCGAGGGCGAGACGCTGGCGTTCGACGGCGACCGGATCACGGTCGACGTCGGCCGTTTCGAGCATCTGGTGGCCGAGGACACGCCGGAATCGCTGCGCGCCGCGGCGATGCTCTATCGCGGTGACCTGCTGGATGGCCTGAGCCTGCGCGAAGCCGGGTTCGAGGACTGGCTGGCGGCCGAGCGCCACCGCCTGCGCGAGCTGGCCCTGGCCGGCCTGGGCCGGTTGCTGGCGCACGAGACCACGGCCGGGGCGACGGCGGCGGCGATCCAGGTCGCCGCCCGGATGCTGGCGATCGATCCGACACAGGAGAACGTGCATCGCGACCTGATGCGGCTCTACGCGCAACAGGGGCGCTGGGGCGCGGCGCTGAACCAGTACGACATCTGCGCCCGGCAGCTCGGCCGCGGGCTGGACGCCGATCCGGCGCTCGAGACCCGGGCGTTGCGCGACGAGATCGCGCGACGCCGTTCGTCGCCGACAGCCGAGCCCATGCCGGCGTCAACGGCGACGGCCGATGCGACCGCCGTCGCCCGTCCGCTGGAGGAATCCGAGCCCGAGCGCAAGAACCTGACCGTGCTGTTCGCCGACATCAAGGGATCGACGGAACTGGTCGACGGCCTGGACCCGGAACTGGCACTGCAGCGCCTCGACCCGGCCCTGCGAAGCATGATCGACGCGGTCGGCCGGTTCGAAGGCACGGTCAGCCACACCCGCGGCGACGGCATCATGGCGCTGTTCGGCGCGCCGATCGCGCACGAGGACCACGCGGTGCGGGCCTGCTACGCCGCGCTCGCCATGCGCGACGCGGTGAGCGCGCTGGCGGGCGGCGAGCTGGCGCTCCGCGTCGGTCTGCATTCGGGCGAAGTCGTGGTCCGGCCGTTGGGCGGCGGCGCCGGCGCCCGCTACGACGCGGTGGGTCCGGTCGTGCATCTCGCCAGCCGCGTCGAGGAGAACATGGCGCCCGACCGCATCGGACTGACCATGGCGACGCTGCAACGGGCCGAGGGCTTTATCGAGGCCGAGGCGCTGGGCGCCATGCGGCTGCGCGGCGTGCGCGAACCGGTCGACCTGTTCGAGCTGCGCGGCAGCACCTCGGCGCGCACGCGCTGGGAAGCCCACGCGGCCCGCGGCCTGACGCCGTTCGTCGGCCGCCGGGTCGAGCTGGAAAAGATGCACCGGGCGCTGGAGCGGGCGGGCCGCGGCCAGGGCGAGGTCGTGGCGCTGATCGGCGAGCCGGGCATGGGCAAGACCCGGATCGCGCACGAGTTCGTGCGCGCGGCCGCGGACGCGGGCTGGGCCGTGCTGGAGACCGGCGGCGCGGCCCACAATCGCGGGGCGACCTACCTGCCGGTCAGCGACATGCTGCGTCGCTGGGTGGCGGCGACGGAAAGCGACAGCCGGGCCGATATCGCGCGCAAGGCGCAGTCCAGGGTCGCCGGCCTCGGCATCGAGATGCTGTCGGTGCTGCCGCCGCTGTTCGCGCTGCTGGACCTGCCGGTGGACGACGCCGAATGGCGGGCGCTGGGCGCGCCGCAGCGCCGGCGGCGCACCCTGGACGCGCTGATCGCCTTGCTGACAAGGTTGAGCCGGCGGCAGCCGCTGGTCCTGGTGGTCGAGGATCTGCACTGGATCGACGGCGAAACCCGGGCCTTCCTCGATGCCCTGGTCGACGGCATCGCCGCGGTGCCTATGCTGCTGCTGGTGACCTATCGGCCGGAATTCTCGCACGACTGGGCCAGCCGGAGCTATTTCCGGCTGATCCGCGCCGATCCGCTGGAAGACGACACGGCGGGCGAGCTGCTGCGGCACCTGCTGGGCGACAGCCCGGAACTGGCACATGCCCGGCGGTTCCTGTTCGAGCGCACCGGCGGCACGCCGCTGTTCCTGGAGGAGACTGTGCGCGCGCTGTTCGAGACCGGCGCGATCACCGGCACGCACGGGGCCTTCCGGCCGGCAATGCCGCTTGCCCGGTTCGAGATCCCGGCCAGCGTGCAGGAAGTCCTGGCGGCCCGCATCGACCGGCTGGCGCCGGACGCGAAGAACCTGCTGCAGGTGGCCTCGGTGATCGGCAAGGACGTGCCGATGGCCCTGCTGCAGCCCATGGCCAACCTGGATGACGAGGCCCTGCACCAGGCCCTGTCGCAACTCCGGGCGGCGGAGTTCCTGCAGCAGACGCGTCTGATTCCGGATGCGGAATACACCTTCAAGCATGCGCTGACGCAGGAGGTGGCCTATGCCAGCATTCTGCGCGAACGCCGCCGGTCGCTGCATACGCGCACGGTCGACACCATCGAGACCCGCCATGCCGGCCGGCTGGACGAGCATGTCGAACGCCTGGCGCATCACGCGCTGACGGCCGAGGACTGGCCGAAGGCGGTGACCTATTGCCGCGATTCCGGCAACAAGGCGCTGCGCCGCGCCGCGCTCCGCGCGGCGGTGACGGACTTCGAGCGGGCGCTGGACGCCCTGCACCATCTGCCGGAGACCGACGACACCATCGCCCAGGACATCGACCTGCGCTTTCAGTTGCGCAACGCGCTGTTCGTGCTGGGCGACCACGAGACCACGGCCGAGCACTTGTGGCGGGCGGAAGAGCTGGCCCGGCGGATCGGCGACGACGGCCGGATCGGCTGGGCGCTGCTGCATCTGGGCGCGACCTACTGGCGGCAGGGCGACTACGGCGACGCCGAAACCGTCATCCAGCAGGCCCGCGAGATCGCCGACCGGGTGGGCGACACCGAACTGGGCTACCTTGCCGCCTATCGCCTGGGCCAGACCTATTACGGCCTGGGCAATTTCAGCGCCGCGGCGACCTGGCTGAAGCGCGCCATCGCCGACATGCGGGCCAACGCCGCCGAACGCAGGTTCGCGCTGGGCGGCCTGCCGTTCGTGTTTTCCTGCTCGGTG
>JANQKO010000620.1 GCA_028281075.1 Alphaproteobacteria bacterium
GGTCGATGAAGTCGACCGGACCGAGCGCCAGGGCCGCGTCCTCGTCGACCCGGTCGGCGCCCCTGGTCAGCAGGACGACCGGCAGGCGCACGCCGCAGGCACGGAACCGCCGCAGCATCGCGAGACCGCCATGGTCGGGCAGATCCCAGGTCAGCAGGACGACGTCGGCCTGGCCACCGCCGCGCAGGAACCGCAACGCCGCCGCGCTGGTGGCGACGCCCGACGTGACGATGTCGGCCGCGCCGAGCGCGCGCTCGATACGCGCCCGGTCCGGCGCGTCGTGATCGACAATGAGAACTCGAATCGGCATTCCCCCAGCATTCGCGTCCGACGCACGAATCCCACTGACCGACATCCCGTCCATGCGCGGCCGAACGGCCCTTCGCCATTCGGCCCGACGCTGATCGCCTGCTTGTCCCGATACACCGGCGGCTTCTGCCGCGATGCGGGATTTCGGCATTGTCCGGCGGTCCCGGACCGGCCGATTTCCCGCGTCATTTAATTCTTCGGTCATGCCCGTTAACAGCTTGTTAAGAAACATGGTTACTCACGCATCCGTTCCCGGCGCCGGCCGACCCGCCAGGCCGCGAACGGCATCGGCGAGCGACCAGGCGGCGATCGTCCGCGGCGGCATCGCGACCCGGCGCGGGCGCGGACAGATACAACGGCCACGGCGGCGCGGCGGCCGGGCGGCGGCGGCCAGACGCGGCAATGCCGGCGCGCGCCGGGCCGCGACCGCGAGCAGGCGCAGCACGGGCGCCGGCCGGGTTTCCTCGGGCGTGAGGAAGATCCGCCGGCGCCGCAGCCAGGCGCCGACACCCGCCCGGCTCGACAGCATCGAGACCGGTATCGCCAGCACCAGACCGGCCAGCACGGGCAGGAACCACCAGACGAAGGCCGGCGCCAGGGCCAGCAGCAGGGCCGCCCAGAGCAGGCCGAACAGGGTCTGGCCGGCATGCAGCGCCAGCGCCTCGCGCGGCCCGACGCCGCGCCGGCCCCGCGGCTGCGCGGTCCAGGAGACGCCCCGGCCGCACAGGTTGGCGATCACGAAGCGGGTGTGGAATGCCATCATCGGCGGCGCCAGCAGGACCGAATGGACCTGTTCCAGCAGCAGGCCCGCCAGCAGCCGGCCGCGACAGCCGAAGGCCGACGACCGGTCGCGGTCCAGCAGCGCGAGCAGGGCCGCGAGCAGCTTCGGCGCGACCAGCATGCCGATAGTGATCATGAACAGCGTGACGGTCTCGGACGTTTTCGAGACCGGCCAGACCGGAAACAGATTGTCGCCCGGCGCGAAATAGACGTGCGGCGACAGCGCGCCGACGACGATCTCGACGGTGCTCAAGATCAGCAGCAAGCACCAGATCACGGACGACAGGTAGGCCATCCCGCCGCCCGCCAGGTGCAGCCGGCTCATGCCGGCGAGGCCGCGGCCGGTCAGCAGGCGCTGGTGCTGCAGGTTGCCCTGGCACCAGCGGCGGTCCCGGCGCGCGAAATCGGCGACGTTCGACGGCATCTCCTCGTAGCTGCCGCCGAGTTCCGGCAGCAGCCAGACCGACCAGCCGGCGCGCCGCAGCAAGGCGGCCTCGACGAAATCGTGGCTCAGGATCTCGCCGCCGAGCGGCGCCCGGCCGGGCAGTTCCGGCAGGCCGCAATGCCGGATGAAAGGCGCCATGCGGACAATGGCGTTGTGGCCCCAGTAGTTGGCCTCGCCGAGCTGCCAGTAATGCATGCCGGCGGCCATCAGCGGACCGCACAGCCGGTGCGCGAACTGCGCGGCGCGGGCGAACGGGGTCTCGCCGCTGATCAGCACCGGCACGGTCTGGATCAGGCCGGCGCGGGGATTCGCCTGCATCAGCCGGACCAGCGTCACCAGCGTGGCGCCGGCCATGACGCTGTCGGCGTCGAGCACCACCATATGGTCGTAGCGGCTGCCCCAGTTGCGGCAGAACTCGGCGATGTTGCCGGCCTTGCGGCCGGTGTTGCGCCGCCGCCGGCGATAGAACAACCGGTCCGAGGCACCCAGCCGGGACCGCAGCTCGGCCCAGGCCCGCTCCTCGTCCGCGAGCCGCGCCGGATCGTTCGAGTCGCTCAAGAGGTAGAAATCGAAGTGCGACAGGCGGCCGGTCGCCGCCAGGGAAAGGTAGGTCGCCTGCAGGCCGGCGCAGACGCGCCGCGGGTCCTCGTTGCAGATCGGCATGACGACGGCGGTTCGCGTCTCGATCGGCCCGCCGCGCACCCATACGACGTGACGACGGCCGGGCCAGTGTTCGGCCAGCCGGCCGAGAAACCCGATGACCGCGGTCCAGAACGACATCGAGATCCAGATCAGGTTCAGCGCGAACAGCGGCACGATCGCCGCCTCGACGGCCGACGTCCCGTTGGCCCGGACGATATCCAGCAGCAGCAACACGCCGATAAGCGCCGACAAGAGCACCAGACCGAGGAATGCCAGGCGCCGCGACAGGCGCTGAGCCGGCGAGACGTCGTCGAGGACGAGCGCGCCCGACCGCGGGGTACCGTCCATGCCCGGACGCGGGCGCCGCCCATCGATCTCTATGCCGTCCACAGGTAGCTCCAGGTTTCGGTCAGCACGTCATCGCGCAGGCGCAGGAAGCAGCGCAGGTCCGCCGACCTGTCGCCGTCGGGCAGGAAATCGAACAGCGCCCGCCAGCCGCCGATGGCGGCGTTCCTGTATGCGCGCGTGTTGCGGATCTCGCCGGCGCTGGCGCTGACCACCGCATGGACCGGCTGCGCCGGCCGCAGCAGAGGCAGATCGCCGCCGGCGAAGTCGATCGAGAACCGACGCAGCCCGGCCGGCGCCGGGTTCGGATGGCCCGCGTGGCGCGCCAGGCCCCAGCGCGTGGCCACCGTCCGGCCGCGCGGC
>JANQKO010000645.1 GCA_028281075.1 Alphaproteobacteria bacterium
GCGGCGACCGAGCTCGGCATCACCACCGTGGCGATCTTCTCGGACGAGGACCGTTTCGCCCTGCACCGCACCAAGGCCGACGAGAGCTATCAGGTCGGCGCGGGCATGGGGCCGGTGGAGGCCTATCTCTCGATCGACGATATCGTCCGCGTCTGCCGCGAGGCCCATGTCGACGCGGTGCATCCGGGTTACGGGTTTCTCTCCGAGAATCCCGCGTTCGCCGAGGCCTGCGCGGCGGCCGGCGTCACTTTCGTCGGCCCGACGCCCGACGTGATGCGGCGGCTCGGCAACAAGGTGGCGGCCCGCAACCTCGCCATCGAGGCCGGCGTCCCGGTGATGCCGGCGACCGACCCGCTGCCGGGGGATGATGCCGAGATCAAACGTCTGGCGGAAGGGATCGGCTATCCCGTGATGCTGAAGGCGAGCTGGGGCGGCGGCGGCCGCGGCATGCGCGTGATACGCGGGGCCGACGAGGTGCTGGACCAGGTCAACGCCGCCCGGCGCGAGGCCCGGGCCGGTTTCGGCAACGACGAGGTCTATTTCGAGAAGCTGGTCGAGCGGGCGCGCCATGTCGAGGTGCAGATCCTGGGCGATTTCCACGGCAATGTCGTGCACCTCTACGAGCGCGACTGCTCGGTGCAGCGCCGCCATCAGAAGGTGGTCGAGCGGGCGCCGGCGATCTATCTCGACGACGCGCAGCGCCAGGCGTTCTGCGACGCGGCTCTCAAGCTCGCCCGCACGGTGGGCTATCAGGCCGCCGGCACGGTCGAGTTCCTGCAGGACGCCGATACCGGCGCGTTCTATTTCATCGAGGTCAACCCGCGCATCCAGGTCGAGCATACGGTGACCGAATGCGTCACCGGCGTCGACCTGATCAAGGCGCAGATCCGCGTCGCCGAGGGCGCCCGGCTGGGCGCGCCGGGCAGCGACCTGCCGTTGCAGGACGAGATCCATCTCCATGGCCATGCCATGCAGTGCCGGGTCACCTCGGAAGACCCGGAGAATAACTTCATCCCCGATTACGGCCGCATCACCGCCTATCGCAGCGCCGCCGGCTTCGGCATAAGGCTGGATGCCGGCACCGCCTATTCCGGCGCCCGCATCACCCGGTTCTATGACTCGCTGCTGGTCAAGGTCACGGCCTGGGGCCGCACGGCGGAGGAGACGCGGGTGCGCATGGACCGGGCGCTGCGCGAGTTCCGCGTGCGCGGCGTTTCGACCAACCTGCGTTTCGTCGAGACGCTGATCAACCATCCGAGCTTCAAGGACGCGAGCTACACGACGCGGTTCATCGACGAGACGCCGGCGCTGTTCCGCTTCCCGCGCCGGCGCGACCGGGCGACGCGGCTCTTGAACTTCATCGGCGACGTGCTGGTGAACGGCAATCCGGAAGTCGCCGACCGGCCACGGCCGGCCCGGCTTCGCCTGGCCGCGCCGCCGGCCTGCGACCTCGGCGACGACCCGCCGCCTGGCAGCCGCCAGCGGCTCGAAGCGCTCGGACCGGAAGGATTCGCCGACTGGATGCTGGCGCAGGACCAGGTGCTGGTCACCGACACCACGTTCCGCGACGCGCACCAGTCGCTGCTGGCGACGCGCTTCCGCACGGCCGACATGGTCGATATCGCGCCGGCCTATGCCCGGCTGCTGCCGGCGCTGCTGTCGGTCGAAAGCTGGGGCGGCGCCACGTTCGACGTCGCCATGCGGTTCCTGAAGGAATGCCCGTGGGAGCGCCTCGAACGCCTGCGCGCGGGTATGCCCAACCTGTTGCAGCAGATGCTGCTCCGGGCCTCGAACGGTGTCGGCTACACCAATTATCCCGACAACGTGGTGCGCTATTTCGTCGAGCGCGCGGCGGCTGCCGGCGTCGATGTCTTCCGGATCTTCGATTCGCTGAACTGGGTCGAGAACATGCGCGTCGCCATCGACGCCGTGCGCGGCACCGGCAAGCTCTGCGAGGCGGCGATCTGCTACACCGGCGACCTGACCGACCCGGCCCGGCCGAAATACGATCTCGCCTACTATGTCGGGATGGCGAAGCAGCTCGGGGCCGCCGGCGCCCACATCCTCGGCATCAAGGACATGGCCGGGCTCTGCAACCCGACGGCGGCGGCGACGCTGGTGCGGGCGCTGAAGCAGGAGATCGGCCTGCCGATCCATTTCCACACCCACGACACCAGCGGCATCTCGGCCGCCAGCGTGCTGGCCGCCGTCGAGGCCGGCGCCGACGCCGTCGACGCGGCGATGGATTCGATGAGCGGGCTCACCTCGCAGCCGAACCTGGGCTCGATCGTGCAGGCGCTGCGCCACGGTCCGCGCGATCCCGGCCTCGATCCCGAGGCGATCCGCCGGCTGTCGACCTACTGGGAGGCGGTGCGCGGCAACTACGCGGCGTTCGAGAGCGACATCCGCTCCGGCGCGTCCGAGGTCTACCTGCACGAGATGCCGGGCGGGCAGTACACCAATCTCCGGCAACAGGCGCGCGCGCTCGGCCTGGAGAAACGCTGGCCGGAAGTGGCGCTGGCCTACGCCCAGGTCAACCAGCTCTTCGGCGACATCGTCAAGGTGACGCCGTCGTCGAAGGTGGTGGGCGACATGGCCCTGATGATGGTCTCGTCCGGCCTGACGCCGGACGACGTGACCGATCCGGAAAAGGACATCGCCTTTCCGGAATCGGTGGTCGGCTTCTTCCGTGGCGAGCTCGGCCAGCCGCCGGGCGGGCTGCCGCCGGCCTTGCAGGCCAAGGTGCTGAAGGGCGAGGCGCCGATCGTCGGCCGGCCGGGGGCCAGCATGCCGCCGGCCGACCTCGACGCCGTGCGCAAGGAGGCCGAGCACAAGGCCGAGCGGCATATCAGCGACAACGAGTTCGCGTCCTACCTCATGTATCCCGAGGTCTTCACCGGCTATTGCGAGCATCGCCGGCATTACGGCGACGTCTCGGTCCTGCCGACGCCGGCCTTCTTCTACGGCCTCGAAAGCGGTGAGGAGATCACGGTGGCGCTGGAGCGCGGCAAGGACATCATCATCCGCTTCCTGACCATCGGCGAGACCGACGCGGACGGCGAGGCCCGGGTGTTCTTCGAACTGAACGGCCAGCCGCGCTCGATCAAGGTCGTTGACCGGAAAGCGGCGCCGACCCGCAAGGCGCATCCCAAGGCCGACGCCGACAACGAGGGCCATGTCGGTGCGCCGATGCCGGGCCTGGTCGTCCGCGTGGCGGTCAACGCGGGCCAGCGCGTGCGGCGGGGCGACGCGCTGCTGGACATCGAGGCGATGAAGATGCAGACCACGGTCGCCGCCGACCGCGATGGCACCGTCGCCCGCGTCGTCGCCGAGGCCGGCATGCAGGTCGACGCCAAGGACCTGCTGCTGGTGCTGGACGACGCGGCCTGACGCGCGCGTATCGACCCGACCGCGGCGTCAGGTGTCGTGATAGGCGATCTCGATGACTTCCAGTTCGTCCGCGCCGGCGGGCGTGCGCAAGGACACGATGTCGCCCTCATGGGCCTTCAGCAGGGCGCGGGCGACCGGCGAGACCCAGCTTATGTCGCCGGGCGCGTGGCCGGCCTCGTCGACGCCGACGATGCGCACGGTGCGGGTCCGGCCCCGGCCGTCGGCATAGGTCACGGTGGCGCCGAAGAAGACCTGTTCGCGGTTGGTCTGCCGGCGCTGGTCGACGACCTCGGCGATCTCGAGGCGCTTCGACAGGAAGCGGATGCGCCGGGCGATCTCGCGCAGGCGCATCTTGCCGTAGATATAGTCGCCGTTCTCCGAGCGGTCGCCGTTGCCGGCGGCCCAGGAGACCGTCTCCACCACCTTCGGCCGCTCGACGGACCTGAGCTGGCGCAACTCCTCGCGCAGGCGGTCGTGGCCGGCCGGCGTGATGTAGTTCCTGGCGCCCTCGGGCAGCGCGCCCGCGGCGTCCGGTAGCTCGTCGTCGCCGTCGTCGTCGGTTTCCCGGGTGAAGGCCTTGCTCATGGTCCCAGCCTAACGTCGCCTTGACGCGCTGTCAGCGGCGATGGTGTAGACTGGCGCCGCCACGCCGAATGCGATGAGGCGCGCATGACGACGGAGACCGGAACGTCCGACATCGAGGCCCGCTGGCGGGCCGTCCGCGATGGCCTGGAGGCCCGGCGGCGCGAGCTGCGCGAACGGATCAACGCCTACCCGCCGCCGATCCCGGCCTGCGACGCGCAGTTCAACCACCTGCTGGCGCAGCGCCAGGCGCTGGCGGGCGAGCTGCGCGCGCTCGACGCCCTGCGGCCGGTGCTGACGACCCGGGGCGAGGCGGCGCTGGCCGCGTTCCTGCGCGCCTCGCGGTTCGCGGACGGCGCCGATACCTAGAGCGCGATGCGGTTAGATCGATATGGTGGTCTTTCGGCGACCGATGGCTGATCCTTCGAGACGCGTCCCTCCGGGCCGCTCCTCAGGATGAGGTTTTTGTTTGATATCAATGCCTTACCTCATCCTGAGGTAACCGGAGCAAAAGTCTGGGCATATTCGGATTCCTTGGGATTCCCTCATCTATTAGGGACTGTCCCTATTGATTTCCCGCGCGAAGAAATCCCCCGTCGTCATGCCGGCGGAGGCCGGCATCCATGGGCTTCGCCACCAAGCGCCGCGCCGGCGGTCGGGTGCCCATGCATTGCGGCCCCCGGCCTGCGCCGGCGCAGACTCCGCCGCTGTATCCGTGGTGGGAGACTGTTGCCGGTGCCGGGACCCAGAAGACATTGCCGTTCGACGGGCGGCCAATCCCATGGATGCCGGCCTCCGCCGGCATGACAATTGGGGCGGGTCTTCGGCGCTTTCTTCAAGGCCGCGCGGGCCGGCATGACCGTGGTCCGGGATGAATGACAAAACCGCCCGGGCTTTTGCCCCGTTTACATCCTGAGAGCCTGTGAAAGAATCGCACCGCAGCCACCCAGGTTGTCATCCTGGCGAAGGCCAGGATCCACGTTTGTTGTTTTTCCACAGGTTGCGATGCCGCTGGATGCTGGCC
>JANQKO010000685.1 GCA_028281075.1 Alphaproteobacteria bacterium
TCAGCGCGATGGCGATCGCCACCCGCTGCCGCATGCCGCCGGAAAACTGGTGCGGATAGGCCTGCAGCCGCTCGTCCGGCGACGGAATGCCCACCTGGCCCAGCGCGTCGCGCGCCCGCTGCCGGGCCGTCTCGCGGTCGACGTCGTTATGCGCCCGCACGGTCTCGATCATCTGGGTATCGATGCGCAGCACCGGATTGAGCGTCATCATCGGGTCCTGGAAGATCATCGCGACGCGGTTGCCGCGCAGCTGCCGCAGGCGCTCCGCGTCCGCCCGCACCAGGTCCTCGCCGCCGAAACGGATCTCGCCGGCGGCGACGCGGCCGGGCGGGTCGACCAGGCCGATGACCGAGAACCCGGTCACCGACTTGCCGGAGCCGGACTCGCCGACCAGGCCCATGATCTCGCCGCCCCGGACCGTGAAGTCGATGCCGTCGACGGCCTTGACCACGCCCAGCTTGGTGAAGAAATGCGTCTTCAGGCCGCGGACATCGAGCGTCGGGATATCGGCCGTCACGTCGTCCCGCCTATTTCTGCAGCCGCGGGTTCAGCACGTCGCGAAGCTGATCGCCCACCAGATTGATGGTGATGATGGTCAGCAGCAGCGCCAGGCCCGGATAGAAGCTGATCCAGTATTTCAGGCTGAGCATGTAATCGAAGCCGTTCGCGATCAGCAGGCCGAGCGACGGCTCGGTCTGCGGCAGGCCGACGCCGAGAAAGCTCAGCGTCGCCTCGAGCGCGATGGCCGAGGCCGTCTGCACCGTGCCGACGACGATCAGCGGCGGCAGGCAGTTCGGCAGCATGTGGCGGAAGACGATGCGCCGATGGCTGAGCGCCAGGCAGGTGGCGGCCTCGACATATTCCTTCGAGCGCTCGACCAGCGCGCTGCCGCGCACCGTGCGGGCGTAATAGGCCCACTGCACGACGACCAGCGCGACGATGATCTTGTCGACGCCCTGTCCGACCACCGCCAGCAGGACCAGGGCCACCAGGATGGCTGGAAAGCTGAGCTGCAGATCGACGACGCGCATGATCACGGCGTCGACCCGGCCACCGAAATAGGCCGCCGTCAGGCCGACGCTGGTACCCAGCAGCAGGGCGATGATGCCGCTCATCACGCCGACGCTGAGGCTGGTGCGCAGGCCGTAGAAGATCGCGCTCAGCATGTCCCGGCCAGACCCGTCGGTGCCGAGCCAGAAGGTCGTGGCGCCATCGAAGGTCTGCGCCCCCGGCGGCAGGCGGGCGTCCATCACGCTGACCGTCGCCAGGTCATAGGGATCGGTCGGCGAGATCCAGGGCGCGAAGACCGCGATGAAGATGATCGCGCACAACAGCAGGAAGGCGATGGTCGCGACCTTGCTGGCGAAGAAATCGGCCAGGAACCGGCGGAACGGCGTGTCGACCCGTTCCAGGGCCGGCTCGGCCGCCCCTGGCCCGATCACCGGCGCCTTGTCGTGGGCGGCGTCCGTCATCCCTTGACGTCCTGCAAACGCACCCGCGGATCGAGCACCGAATAAAGCACGTCGACCACCAGGTTGATCACCACGAACATCATCACCGTGATCATCAGATAGGCCACCACCACGGGCCGGTCGAGCAGCAGGATGGAATCGATGATCAGCTTGCCCATGCCCGGCCAGGCGAAGATCGTTTCGGTGACGACCGAGAAGGCGATCAGGCCGCCGAACTCCAGGCCGGTCACGGTCACGACGGGGATCATGATGTTCTTCATCAGGTGCACCAGGACCACGCGCCGCCGCGACAGGCCCTTGGCCAGCGCGAACTTGATGTAGTCCTGATGCACGACCTCGCGCGTGCCGGCGCGCGACAGCCGGATGACCAGCGAGATGTTCGTCAGCGCCAGGTTCAGCGCCGGCAGGAACAGGTGCTTCAGTCCGTCCCAGGTCAGGAAGCTGACCTCGATGCCGAACAGCTCGCGCGTATCGCCGCGGCCGGTCGACGGCAGCCAGCCCAGATAGACCGCGAACAGCATGATGAACATCAGGCCGACCCAGAAGGTCGGCAGGCTGAAGCCCAGGATCGATCCGGCCATGATGGTCTTGCCGGTGCGCGATTCCGGCCGCAGGCCGGCATAGACGCCAAGCGGGATGCCGATCACCACCGACATCAGCAAGGAGACGAAGGCCAGCTCCAGCGTCGCCGGCATGCGCTGCAGGATCAGTTTCAGCGCCGGCTCGTTGAAGATGAACGATTTGCCGAGATCCCCCTGCAGGGCGTTCAGCAGGAAATACCAGTACTGCTCGTGGATCGGCCGGTCGAGGCCGAGCGCCCGGATCGCCGCCTCGATATCCTCCTGGTCGGCTTCCGGATTGATCAACATGTCGACGGGATCGCCGATGACGTTGACGCCGAAGAACACCAGCAGCGACATCGCGAACACGACGATCATGCTTTGCAGCAGCCGTCGAACGACGAAGGCGGTCATCGATGCATCCGGTCCGGAAGATGTTCGGGGCGGGTCTCCGCCGGACACCCGCCCCTTTGAGTAATGCCGAGTGCAACTCAGAGCCACTTTCCCTGGGAACTTGGCTGTGAAATACCTGAGGAGAGTTTATCGAGTACTTTGTATG
>JANQKO010000686.1 GCA_028281075.1 Alphaproteobacteria bacterium
TCCGGCCTGCCGGCCTTCCTGATACCGGACAGCGGCCTGAATTCGGGCTTCATGCTGGCGCAGGTCAGCGCCGCGGCGCTGGTCAGCGAGAACAAGGCGCTCGCGGGTCCCGCCAGCACCGACAGCCTGCCGACATCGGCCAATCAGGAGGACCATGTCTCGATGTCGGCCTACGCCGCCCGGCGCCTCGGCGCCATGAGCGCGAACGCCGCCGGCGTCATCGCCATCGAGCTGCTGGCCGCCGCACAGGCGGTGGAGTTGCGGCGGCCGCTGGCGACCTCGCCCCAGCTTGCGGCCGTCCATGACCGGCTGCGCCGGATCAGCCCGTTCCTGGCCGAGGACCGGTCGCTTGCCGCCGAGATCGACGCGGTGGCGGCGCTGATCGGGCAGGGGGTATTCGGTCCGGCCGTCGGCGCGGATCTGTTCCGGCCCTGACGGGGAATCGGCCGGCGCGGAAAACCCAAGTGCTGCCGCGCGAAGTCCCCGGTTTTTCCCGGAATTGGTTTGACAGCGTTGCCACAAGATCAGATGATGGCCGCAGATCGGCCTAATCAACGGGAGGCGATAGGGCCAAGTTTCGGTCTGCCCAATTCTGAGTCAATTGACGACAAAGCGGCTGTCGCGAATCGAATATAAAAAGTCGTCTTGTGGATATTGGGCGTGAGAAAAGAATTTCTATGGTTCTACTTGATGTCCTCTTGCGAGCATCACGTGGAACAAGCGGCCGAAACGCAGCGATCACGACATTCAGCAACACTAGGGAGCAGATAGATGGCCAGGAATGGGAAGGCGAAGGTTCACCCTTACGTCCCGGAGATTTACGAGCAGTTCAAGAAGGGTGAGGTGGACCGACGCGAGTTCCTGCGCACCGCCACTCTGCTCGGCGTGTCGGCGACGGCCGCTTATGCCATGGTCGGCCAGGTAACCGGTGAGAGCTTCGCGCCGAAGGCGCGGGCCGCGACGCCGAAGATGGGCGGCAACATGCGCTGCTCCATGCGCGTGCAGGAGATGACGGACCCGGCGACGTTCGACTGGACGCAGAAGTCGAACCAGGCGCGGCAGATCATCGAATACCTGACCGTCACCGGCACCGACAACGTGACCCGTCCCTATCTGGCCGAGAAATGGGAGGCGTCCGACGATCTCAAGACCTGGACGCTGCATCTGCGCAAGGGCGTGAAGTGGAACAACGGCGACGATTTCGGCGCCGACGACGTGGTCCACAACTTCGAGCGCTGGCTCGACCCGGCGACCGGCTCGTCCAACATCGGCCTGTTCTCGGGCATGGTCGAGAACGTCGACACCGGCAAGAAGGACAAGGACGGCAACGCCGTCATGTCCAAGCGTATGATCTCGGGCGCGGTCGAGAAGGTCGACGAACATACCGTGCGGCTGAACCTGAGGTCGCCCGAGCTGGCGGTGCCGGAGAACCTCTACAACTATCCGACCGCGATCGTGCACCGGAAGTTCGACGAGATGGGCGGCGACCTGTCGAAGAATCCGATCGGCACCGGCCCGTTCGAGCAGGTCGAATACCGCGTCGGCGAGAAATATGTCGTCAAGAAGCGGCCCGGCTACTGGGGCGGCGACGTCTATCTCGACGGGATCACCTATATCGATCACGGCGACGACTATTCGGCGCTGCTCAACGCCCTGATCTCGGGCCAGGTCGACATGGTCTACGAGGTCGACATCACCCAGATCGACATCGTCGAGAAGGTGCCGCATCTGGTGCTGCACGAGGCGGTGACGGCGCAGACCGGCGTCGCCCGCATGCAGATGGACCAGAAGCCGTTCGACGATATCCGCGTGCGCCAGGCGGTGCAGGCCTGCATCGATCACCAGAAGCTGCTGGACATCGCCTATCGCGGCCGCGGCGCGGTCGGCGAGGACCATCACGTCGCGCCGATCCACCCGGAGTATTTCGCGCTGCCGAAAATGAAGCCGGACTACGACAAGGCGAAGAAGCTGCTCGCCGACGCCGGCCATGGCGGCGGTCTGAAGCTGAAGATCGATCTCGGCTCGGCCGACAAGTGGCACGCGGACGCCATGCAGGTGATGCGCGAGCAACTGGCCCCGGCCGGCATCGAGCTCGAGCTCAACATCATGCCGGGCTCGTCCTATTGGGAGGTCTGGGACAAGACCCCGTTCGGCTTCACCTCCTGGACCCACCGGCCGCTCGGCGTCATGGTGCTCAACCTCGCCTATCGCGCCGGCGTGCCCTGGAACGAGAGCCACTACAGCAATCCCGAGTTCGAGTCGGCGCTCAACGATGCCAGCGCCACGCTCGACGTCGCCGAGCGGAAAAAGAAGATGGAGAAGGTCCAGTCCATTCTGCAGACCGACGCCATCATGGTGCAGCCGCTCTGGCGTGCCGTCTTCTCCGCGACCAGCAAGAAGGTCGCCGGCTACGCGACGCACCCGACGCAGTACCACGACTTCCGCAAGGTCGGGTTCAGCGCTTGAGGCCAAGGAGGCGGGGCGGCGAAGGCCGCCCCCAACCGGCCATCCGGCCCGACCAACCATCGCGGCAGACGATGTGCGCAGCAGGGGGCGCATAGATGCTGGTATTCCTAGCCCGGCGGCTGGCCTACATGGCATTGACCATGCTGGTGCTGTCGCTGATCGTGTTTCTGGTCCTGGAATTCTCGCCCGGCAGCATCGCCACCAAGGTCCTGGGGCCGTATTCCTCCGAAGAGCAGCGCGCGATCTGGCTGGAAGAAAACGGCTATAACGAACCGCTCTTTGTGCGTTATTTCGACTGGCTCGGCGGCTTCGTCACCGGCGATCTCGGCGAGTCGATCAAGTACAAGGTGCCGGTCAACGACATCCTCTGGGACCGGCTGGCCAATACCGGCATCCTGGGCCTGGCGACGTTCCTGGTCATGATCCCGCTGTCGCTGACGCTGGGCGTGCTCGCCGGCATGAAGGAGGGGTCCTTCCAGGACCGTTCCATATCGGTGGTCGGCATCGTCTTCACGTCGGTGCCGGAATTCGCTAGCGCCGTGCTGCTGTCGACGATTTTCGTCTTCGGGCTGGGGTTGCTGCCGGGCACATCGGGGATGACGGACGGATTCAATTTCGTCGAGCTGATCCTGCCCGTGATGGTGCTGGTGCTCTACGACTTCGGCTATGTCGCGCGCATGACGCGCGCCTCCATGGCCGAGGTGATGACGACACACTATATCCGCACGGCGGTGCTGAAGGGCCTGCCCTACCGCGTGGTGATCATGAAGCACGCGCTGCGCAACGCGCTGATCGCGCCGTTCACGGTGATCATGCTGCAGATCAACTGGCTGCTGTCGGGCGTCATCGTGGTCGAGTTCTTCTTCGCCTACAAGGGCTTCGGCGCCCTGCTGCTGGAAGCCTCGCTGGCCCAGGACATCTACGTGATCGAAGCCTGCGCCATGGTCGCGGTCTTCGTCGCGGTCAGCACGCAGACGCTGGCCGATATCGGCTACACCTATCTCAACCCCCGCATCCGGTTCAGCTAGGCGAGGCCCGGCATCATGGCAGACGTGGCGGCCGACATCCCGAAACGGGAACCGCTGATCCTCCGCATCCTGAAGTCCTTCGTCCTGCTGCGCGAAAGCGGCGTCGCCATGATCGGCGCCGGCATCATCGTCTTCTGGGTGTTGATGGCGCTGTTCGCGCCACTGGTTGCGCCGTTCCCGCCGAACGCCACGCTGGCGCCGATGCTGCCGCCGTTCTCGCCGTTCGACGGTCCCGAGGGCGGCACCTTCTGGCTCGGCACGGATCATATCGGCCGGGACATCCTGTCGCGCATCATCTACGGCTCGCAGACCGTGCTGATCTACGCGCCCATCGCGACCGTCTGCGCCTACGCGGTCGGCATCCTGATGGGCGTGGTGGCGGGCTACAAGGGCGGCTGGTGGGACGACATCCTGTCCTTCGTCGCCAACCTGATCCTGTCGTTTCCGGTGCTGGTGCTCTACGTCATCATCATCGCCACGGTCGGCGCGTCCGGCATCAACATCCTGATCGCCATCACCTTCGCCAGCGCGCCCGGCATCATGCGCATCGTGCGCGGCCTGGTGCTGGACCTGCGCACGCGGGACTATGTCGCCGCGGCGCAGACCCGCGGCGAATCCTCGATGTGGATCATGCTGGTCGAGATCCTGCCGAACGCGCGTGGGCCGCTGATCGTCGATGCCTGCCTGCGGCTTGGCTACGTCACCATCACCATCGGCGTGCTCGGCTTCCTCGGCCTCGGCCTGCCGCCGCCCAATCCCGACTGGGGCGGCATGATCAACGAGACCCGGACCATGGCCCAGGTATTCCCGTGGATGAGCGTGTTCCCGTGCCTGGCGATTTCCTCGCTGGTGCTGGGCTTGAACCTGCTCGCCGACGGCCTGCGCGAAATTTCGATCAAGGATTGAGGGACCGGCCATGACGGCACCGGCGACGGGCAACGGCGGCGGCACCGCGGGGCCGGTGCTGGAGATCGAAAACCTGCACATCTCCTATTTCACGCGCGCCGGCGAGATCCCGGCCGTGATCGACTTTTCGCTGACGCTCGAGCATGGCCAGGCGATCGGCCTGGTCGGCGAGTCGGGTTGCGGCAAGTCGACCGTCGCCATGGCGGTGATGCGTTACATGGGCACGGCCGGCAAGATCGTCGGCGGCTCGATCAGGTTCAAGGGCCGCGACATGATGACCATGAGCGAGGAGGAGCTGCGGCAACTGCGCGGCTCCGAGATCGCCATGATCTATCAGGAGCCGATGGCTGCCCTGAACCCGAGCCTGACGCTCGGCCGGCAGCTCATGGAAGTGCCGCTGTTCCACGAGGACATCAACGAGGCCGACGCCTACGAGCGGGCGCGGCAGATCCTGAACGACGTGCGGCTGCCCGATCCCGACCGGGTGATGGCGGCCTATCCGCATCAGATCTCAGGCGGCCAGCAGCAGCGCGTCGTTATCGCCATGGCGCTGCTGTCGAACCCCAGTCTCTTGCTGCTGGACGAGCCGACGACCGCGCTCGATGTCACGGTCGAGGCCGGCATCGTCGAGCTGATCGCCGAGATCAGCGAGAAGTTCGGCACCAGCATGCTCTACATCTCGCACAATATGGGCCTGATCCTGGAGACCTGCGACCGGGTCTCGGTGATGTATTCCGGCGAGGTGGTCGAGGAGGCCGAGATCGGCGAGATCTTCGAGAATCCGCGGCACCCCTATACGCAGGGGCTGTTCGGCTGCATTCCGGTGCCGGCCGCCGACAAGAACAGCCGGCCGTTGGTGGCGATCCCCGGGCAATTGCCGCTGCCGCACGAGCGGCCCGAGGGCTGCAATTTCGGGCCGCGCTGCAATCACGCCCGGCAGGGCCTCTGCGACAGCCACGACATCAAGATGAGCGAGATCCAGCACCCCTCGGCGGATCACCGCGTGCGTTGTCTGCGCTGGAACGACCTTGCCGGCGATCCGCCGCCGCCGCCACCACCGGTCTTCGAGGAGGTGCCGCCCGGCGTCGAGGTGCTGCAGATCGAGGATATGCAGAAATACTACCCGGTCCACGACCGCTCGATCAAAGCCATGCTGTCGGGCGAGACGGTGCGCTACGTGAAGGCGAACGAGCGGCTGAACTTCACGGCGCGCAAGGGCGAGACGCTGGCCATCGTCGGCGAGTCGGGCTGCGGCAAGTCGACCTTCGCCAAGGTGCTTATGGGGCTGGAGACGACGACCAAGGGCGAGATCGTCTTCAACGGCGAGCAGATCGGCGAGAAGCCGGTCGAGCAGCGCACGCCGGAGGAGATCGGCTCGCTGCAGATGGTGTTCCAGAACCCGAACGACACGCTGAACCCCTCGATCACCGTCGGCCAGCAGATCGCGCGCGTGATCCGCAAGTTCGGCGTCGAGACCGACAGGGACAGGGTCCACGAGCGGGTCATGGAGCTGCTGGATCTGGTCAAGCTGCCGCGCGCCTTCGCCGACCGGCGGCCGCGCCAGCTTTCCGGCGGCCAGAAGCAGCGCGTCGGCATCGCCCGCGCGTTTGCCGGCAATCCGGCCATGGTCATCGCCGACGAGCCGGTCTCGGCGCTCGACGTCTCGGTGCAGGCCGCCGTCACCGATCTGTTGATGGACATCCAGCGCCGGTTCGGCACCACGCTGCTGTTCATCAGCCACGACCTTTCGGTGGTGCGCTATCTGTCGGACCGCATCGTGGTCATGTATCTCGGCCAGATCATGGAGCGCGGCAGCACCGAGGAGGTGTTCGCGCCGCCCTACCACCCCTATACCGAGGCGCTGCTGTCGGCCGTGCCGATCGCCGACACCTCGGTCTCCAAGCGCCATATCGTACTGGAGGGCAACCTGCCGAGCGTGCTGAACCCGCCCAAGGGCTGCCCCTTCGCGACCCGCTGTCCGCGCAAGTTGGGCGCGATCTGCGACGAGCAGCCGCCGCCCGAGCAGGAGGCCGCGCCCGACCACGTGATCGCCTGCCACATCCCGCTCACCGAATTGCAGCAGGTCGAGCCGGTGATCACCGTCGAGGCCAGCGCGGCGGAATAGGGGCGAAGCGGCGGCGACCGCCGCTCTATGGCCGATCCTTCGAGACGGCCCGTTGGGCCTCCTCAGAGCGTGTGAATGAATTACTCACGACCCAAAAGAAGCCGTCATGCTGGCGCAGGCCAGCATCCAGCGGCATCGCAACCCGTTGAAAAACAA
>JANQKO010000017.1 GCA_028281075.1 Alphaproteobacteria bacterium
CGAGATGTCCATGGGCACCATGGAGAAGACGCTCTTGAAGTCCTGGTTGTAGCGGAACCGCGGCTCCAGCTCGAAGGGCGGCGCCGGCGGCGGCGCCACCTCGCCCCGGCGCGCCAGCTCGGCCAGATAATGGTCGTGCAGGCCGGCGACATAGCCGTAGATGGTCTCGGCCCGGAACGGCATGGCGCCGTCGATCCAGGCGGCCACCGCGGGCCGGCGGTCGCGCAGCAAGTCCTTGCCGAAGCCCGGCGGCACCTCGATCGCCAGCGTGATGTCGCCGCCGCGCAGCCGCCGGTCCATCTCGGCATGGTCGGCGAGCGGCGGCGTCTCCAGGAAATAGCGCGAGCCGGCCAGGCCCTCGAGATAGGTCCGGCTTTCCGGCGTCCGGTCGCGGTCCAGCACCGCGTAGGTCATGTCCTCGACGTCGAACGAGATGCCGTAGCCAAGGACCAGCATCAGGATCGCCGTGCCCAGCAGCGCGAAGGTCAGGCGGATCGGATCGCGCACCATCTCCGTGGCCTCGCGCAGGCTGTAGGCGAACAGCCGCCGCGTGCTGAACCCCGTTGCCGGCTGGCCGCGCGTGCCGAGATCGGTCATCGGCGTCGCCGCCGCCCGGCCGTCGTCGGCCGGCGCGTCGCCGCCCGCGGCATCCTCCAGGTAGCCGATGAAGGCCGCTTCCAGCGTGTCGACGCCGCGTGCCCGGGCCAGCGCCGCCGGCGTGTCGCTGGCCAGCACCTGGCCCGCGTGCATCAGCGAGACGCGGTCGCAGCGCAGCGCCTCGTTCATGAAATGCGTCGAGATGAAGATGGTGACGTCCTGGTTCCGCGACAGGTCGATCAGCAGCTCCCAGAAGCCGTCGCGCGCGACCGGATCGACACCCGATGTCGGCTCGTCGAGGATCAGCATCTCCGGCTCGTGGATCACGGCGACGGCGAGCGACAGCCGCTGCCGCACGCCCAGCGGCAGGTCGGCGGTCAGCGCGTCGATGTGATCGGCCAGGCCGAAACGCGCCACCAGCTCGGCGATCCGCGCATCGCGGCGCGCCGCCGGCAGATGGAACAGCCGCGCGTGCAGGTCCAGGTTCTGCCGCACGGTCAGCTCGGCATAGAGCGAGAACGACTGCGACATGTAGCCGACCCGGTTGCGCGTCGCCAGGTCGTGGGCATCGACCGGGGCGCCGAACAGCAGGGCATCACCCTCGGTCGGCGGCAGCAGCCCGGTCAGCATCTTCATCGTCGTAGTCTTGCCGCAGCCGTTCGAGCCGAGGAAGCCGAAGATCTCGCCACGCTCGATGCGAAAGCTGACGTTGTCGACGGCGGTGAACTTGCCGAACCGCCGGGTCAGGCCGTGCGCCTCGATCGCCGGCGCGCCGTCATGCGGTCTGCGCGGCGGAATCGTGATCGCCCGGTGTCGCCGCCGCCGGTCTTCCGGGAGCAAATTGACGAAGGCCGCCTCCAGGTCGTCGGCGCCCGCCTGTGCCTCGATCTCGGTCGGCGTGCCCGTCGCCAGCACGGCGCCGTCGTTCATCGCCACCAGCCAGTCGAACCGCGCCGCCTCGTCCATATAGGCCGTCGCCACCAGCACGCTGACATGCGGTCGCTGCGCCCGGATGCGGCCGATCAGCGCCCAGAACTGCCGCCGCGACAGCGGGTCGACGCCGGTCGTCGGCTCGTCCAGGATCAGCAGATCGGGATCGTGGATCAGCGCGCAGCACAGGCCCAGCTTCTGCTTCATGCCGCCCGACAGCTTGCCGGCCGGCCGGTCCGGAAACGGATCGAGCCCCGTCGCCGCCAGCAGCGCGGCGATGCGCCGCTCGCGCTCGGCCCGGTCCTGGCCGAACAGGCGGCCGAAGAAATGCAGGTTCTCGGCCACCGTCAGGTCCATGTAGAGGTTCTTGCCCAGGCCCTGCGGCATATAGGCGATGCGCGGGCAGACGGCGCGCCGGTGTCGGCGGCTGCCCATGTCGCCATCCAGCGCCCGCACCTGCCCGGCCTGGATCCGCCGCGCGCCGGCGATCAGGCCCAGCAGCGTCGACTTGCCGACGCCGTCGGGACCGATGATACCGACCATGCGGCCGGCGGGGATGTCGAGCGTGATGTCGCACAGCGCCGCGACATCGCCATAGCGGTGCCCGACGCCGTCCAGCACCGCGGCCGATGCCGGCGGCGCGGTCACGGCGCCGGCGGCAGATTGATGGCCAGCCGGTCCGGCCAGACGGCATCCGCGCTCAGCCGCACGAAGGCCTCGCCGGGCAGGCCGGTCTTGACCCGTTCCGTGTGCCGGCGCAGCAGGCCGGGATCGATCTTCACCTTGACCCGGAACATCAGCTTCTCGCGCTCCGTCCGGGTCTCGACCTCGCGCGGGGTGAACTGGGCTTCCGCCGCCACGAACGAGACCGTCGCCGGCACCACGTATTCCGGCGCCGCGTCCAGCACGATGCGCGCTTCCGAGCCGACCGAGACCCGACCGACCTGCGCCGTCGGCAGGAAGATCGTCATGTAGACGTCGGTCAGGTCCAGCAGCGTCAGCACCCGGCCGCCGCCGTCCAGCACCTCGCCCGGCTCCGCCAGCCGGTACTGCACCCGGCCGTCGCGCGGCGCCCGCAGCTCGGCCTCGGCGATCTGGGTGCGGATGCGCCGGGCTTCGGCTTCCGCGGCGTCGACCGCGCGTTCCGAGCTGGCGAGGTGGGCGCGGGCCGCGGCCACCGCTGCCTTGGCGATATCGCGCTCGGACTGCCGCCGGTCGGCCAGCTCGACGGAGATATGGCCTTTCCGGATCAGGAACAACGCCCGCCCCAGTTCCTGCTCGGCGAACGTCAGCTCGCTTTGGCGCTGGACGATGTCGGCCTTGGCCTCGGCCACTTCCTCCTTGGCCTGCGCGATGTCGGCGTCGGCCCTGGCGAGACTCGCCTCCAGCTCGGCCACGTCCATCCGCGCCAGCACCTGGCCCGCGGTCACCATGTCGCCTTCCTCGGCCAGCACCTCGACGATGCGGCCGGGATACTTCGTCGCGACATGCACTTCCTCGGCTTCGATACGGCCGTTGCCGACGGCGATATCGTCCGGCAGCCGGTCCTGCTGGCCCTGCCACCAGTACCAACCACCGCCCGCCAAACCGGCGACGGCGATCAGCGGGATGATGATGTTGCGCGCACGCACGGCGGCTCTCCGTTCCCGATGTTCCCGTGGAACGCTCACAAATGCCGCAACATGCCGCCCGCGCCAAGGGCGCAACTTGACGCATGTCAAGGCACGTTCGGCCGGCCCGGGTTCGAATGCGGCGCAGATCGTTGTCCAGACGACGCGCCGATGGAGGTCGCCCATGTCGCGGACCGGCTTGGCCGTTTTCGACCGCACCCTGCAGGTCACCAATCACTGGCTGAACGAACTCATCGCGGACCTGGACCTCGCCGACAGGCGGGCCGCGTATGACGTGCTGCGCGTGGTGCTGCACGCGTTGCGGGACCGGCTGGTGGTGAACGAGGCCGTCGATCTGGCCGCCCAACTGCCGCTGCTGGTGCGCGGGATCTACTACGAAGGCTGGGTGCCGGCGAAAACGCCGACCAGGGAACGCCGGCAGGATCAGTTTCTGGCACGGATCGGCGAGGCCCTGCCGGCGAATATCGGCGTCAGTCCGGCCGATGCCGTCTTCGCCGTTTTCGCCACGCTGGAGACGCATATCTCGGAAGGCGAGATGGCCCAGATCTACGGCATGCTGCCGGCCGACATCCGCGCCTTGCGACCGACCCTGGTGGACTGAAAAACGCTGATTTTCCGCGGGTTTGCATAGGAACGGGGGCGCCGTTCTGCTAATATCGGGGGAACTTTTCCCTTGTCCCCGAATCCCCCGAACGAGTACCCGCAAAAATGGATTTTCAGCTCTCCGAAGAGCAGCGGATGTTTCAGGAATCGGTGCGCGGCCTGGCGCGCCGGCATCTGGAGGCCGATGCCCTGAAACGCGCGCATGCGCCCGGTTTTCCCTTCGACGTCGCCCGCCTGTTCGCCGAACAGGGCCTGATCGGCATCACCATCCCGGAGGCCGACGGCGGCCAGGGCGGCACGCTGATGGACGCGGTGCTGGCGATCGAGCAGGTGGCGCTGGTCTGCCCGCGCAGCGCCGACGTCGTCCAGGCCGGCAATTTCGGCGCCATCCGCACCATGGCCGAATACGCGACGCCGGCGCAAAAGGAACGCTACCTGCCGAAGCTGCTGGCGGGCGAGGCGATCATCGCGCTCGGCATGACGGAAGCCAATGCCGGCTCGGCCGTCACCGACCTCTCCACGACGGCCCGGCCCGACGGCGACGGCTACCGCGTCACCGGCGGCAAGGTGTTCACCAGCAACTCGCCCGACGCCAACGTGTTCCTGGTCTACCTGCGCTACGGCGAAGGCATCGGCGGCATCGGCTCGGTGCTGATCGAGCGCGGCATGGACGGCTTCACGCTGGGCCAGCCCGCGGCCTACATGAACGGCGAGGAGTGGTGCGCGCTCTATTTCGACGATGTCTACGTGCCGCCCGAGAACGTGCTGCTGGGCCCCGGCGGCTTCAAACAGCAGATCGCTGGCTTCAACGCCGAGCGCATCGGCAACACCGCGCGCTCGCTGGCGCTGGGCCAGTTCGCCTTCGAGACGGCGCGCGAGCACGCCATGACGCGCGAGCAGTTCGGCCGGCCGCTCTGCGAGTTCCAGGGCATCCAGTGGAAGTTCGCCGACATGCAGGTGCAGATCGACGCCGGCCGGCTGCTGCTCTACCGCGCCGCCATCAACGCCGACCGCGGCCTGCCCTCGGCGCAGGACACCTCGATCGCCAAGGCCTTCTGCAACCGCGCCGGCTTCGACATCTGCAACGAGGCCATGCAGGTCATGGGCGGCACCGGCTATTCCAAGGAGTCGCTGGTCGAATACTGCTTCCGCAAGTCGCGCGGCTGGCAGATCGCCGG
>JANQKO010000055.1 GCA_028281075.1 Alphaproteobacteria bacterium
CCCACCCGGCCACCCAATTCAGGATACGCTCGTTGGGTGGCCGGGTGGGGGAGCGGGCCGGCAAGGTCGCGAAAATGGGCCAATAGGCCCATTTTCAAACAGACTCTCAGAGGGCGCCGTCAATGCGCCATCAGCACCGGAATGTCGGTATTGGCCAGGACGCCCCGGGTGACGCCACCGAGGATCAACTGCCGCAGCCGGGCATGGGTGTAGGCGCCCATGATCAGCATGTCGCAATGGGCCGCCTTTACGTCCCGCAGCAGGGCCTCGCCGATGGAGTCGGCGCCCGGCTCGACATGCTTGACGTCGGCCGCGACGCCGTGCGCGGCGAGGAAGCCGGCCGCGTCCTCGGCCGGCGGGCCACGGCGCTCGGGCTCGTCGACCGCCATCACGGTGACCCGCTCGGCGCGGGCCAGGAACGGCAGGCCGTTGGCGATGGCGCGCGCGGCCTGGGCGCTGCCGTTCCAGGCGACGGCGACAGTCCGGCCGAAGCCGGCCGGCTCGGCCAGCGGTGCCACCAGCACGGCGCGGCCGGTCTCGGTAATGGCGGCCTGCAGGGCGGCGGGCTCGATGACGTCGGAATCAGGACCGGCGCGGCCGGTGACGACCAGGTCGTGCAGGCGGCCCTGCTCGGCGACGACGTCCTCCTCGCGGCCGACGACGGTGTCATAGGTGACGGCGAAGCCGGGTGTCGACGGCGGCGGGGCCGGTGTCACGTCGGCGGCCTCGCAGGCGGCGGCGAACTGGGCCGAGGCGCGCCGGGCCCGCTCGTCGGACTCCTTCTCGACCGCCGTCATCACGTCCTCGACCATGGCGCCGGTCATGCCCTCGCCGAGATAGGGGATGCTCTTGTTGGGATCGAGCGCGGTATGGCGGACCGACACCCGCGCGTCGAACCGCCGGCCGACCTCGATGGCGACGGCCAGCGCGACCGCCGCGTCGTCGACACCGTTCAGCGGCACCAGGATGGATTTGATGCTCATGGCCACCTCCGTCGCGCCAAGTGAGCCTGAATCATAAATGTAAGCGTTTCGTCATGTTTGATCCACCGCAAGGCAGCGCCGCGCCTCGGCCAGCGCCCCGGCGATTTCGCCGGATGAATCAATATGTTGCCAGTCGATGATGCCGGTATCCTCGCGCAGTTGCGCGTGCAGCACGTCAACCGTGGCATCAGACGGGTCGCGCGCGCGGTCGTCGATACGCCGGGCCATGACCGGCGTCGGCGCCCGCAGCCAGAGGCCGTCGAACCGCACGCCCGCCGTCCGGGCGACCCCGGCCAGCCGGCGGCGGCCGTCGGCCAGGCTGTGGGTCGCGTCGGCGATCACCGGATAGCCGGCCGCAAGCGCCACCGCCGAGCGCTGGTACAGCAGGTCGTAGACCCGGTCGCTGACCTCGGGCGCATAGGCAGACGGCGGCAGCGGCTGTTCCGGCTCGACACCCATCAGCACCTTGCGGATCTCGTCGCTGCGCAGCCGCACGGCGCCGGGCGGCGGTCCCAGTTCCGGCGCCAGCGCCGCGGCGAGGGTCGACTTGCCACTGCCCGACAGGCCGCCGACGCCGATCAGGCGCGGCGGCCGCGGCGTCAGGCAATCGAGCGCCAGCGCCAGGTAGTCGCGCGCCTCGCGCCGGCGCGCCGCGGCCTTGCCGGTGTCCGCCGTTCCCGCCGCCATGGTCGCGTTCACATGCGCGCGGATGCCGGCGCGCAGCGCCAGGAACATCGGCAGCACCACCAGCCCCTCGATATCGCCCGTGCGGGCCAGATACCGGTTCAGCACGACATTGGCGCCGTGCCGCAGGTCCCGGTGCCACAGATCCATCAGCAGAAACGCCAGGTCGTACATCACGTCGGTCCGCGACAGGCGGCTGTCGAACTCGACGGCGTCGAAGATCACCGGCCGCCCGTGTGCCAGGAAGATGTTGCGCAGGTGCAGGTCGCCGTGGCATTCGCGCACCCGGCCGGCGGTCCGGCGGCGGGCCAGCAGCGCGCGGTGCCGCTCGCCCTCGGCGGCGACGGCGGCGACAAAGCGCCGCGCCGGCCCGGCGTCGAAGACAGCCGGCGTGTAGGCATCGAACTCACCGGCGATGACGGCGTTCACCCGCAGGTATTCCGAGACATCGGCGCCGTCCGGGCAGGGCGCCGCGGCGGCGTGGAACGCCGCGACCTCGTCGGCGAGGTCGATGAGCGCGCGGTCGGTCAGCGCGCCCGACCGGGCCAGCCGGTCCAGCAACCGGCTGTCGTCGAAACGCCGCATCTCGACCAGCCATTCGACCGGCCGGCCAGCGCCGCCGAGCGCCAGCCCGCCGTCCTCGCCGCGGGTCACCGGCACCACGCGCAGGTAGATGTCGGGCGCGGTGCGCCGGTTCAGGCGGATCTCCTCCTCGCAGACATGGCGTCGCCGCTCCAGGGTCGAGAAGTCGAGATAGGGCAGCGCCACCGCCTTCTTCAGCTTGTAGGCGCGGTCGCCGGCCAGGAACACGATGGCGGCATGGGTCTCGACCCGCGCCACCTCGGCGCCGGCCAGGCCATGGGTCCGGCCATCGGCCAGGAAGGCGATGACCTCGTGCTGATCCGACACGGCCGGGTCAGCCGCCGAACGCGGTATGCGGCTCGTCGATGCCGTCGGGGTCCTGATGGATGATCACCTCCGCGCCCGGAAACGCCGCCATGATGTCCGCTTCTACCGCATCGGCGATGGCATGGGCCTTGATCAGGCTCATGTCGGGATCGAGCACCAGGTGCAACTGGATGAAGGTCCGCACGCCGGACGACCGGGTCCGCAGGTCATGCAGGCCGCGCACGTCGGGATGGTCGAGGGCGATGTTCCGGATCCGCGCGCGCTGGTCATCGGGCAGCTCGCGGTCCATCAGCGGATCGATCGCGCGGCGGAAGATCCGCACGGCGCCGTACAGGATATAGAGCCCGATCGCCGCGGCGAACAGCGGATCGATGACGGCGGTCCCGAACCAGGCGGTCAGACCCAGCGCCGCGATGACGCCGATATTCATCAGCAGGTCGCTGCGGTAATGCAGCGAGTCGGCGGATATCGCCAGCGAGCCGGTGCGGCGCACGACGAAGGCCTGGAACGCCACCAGGCCCAGCGTCAGCCCAATCGAGAACAGGATGATGGCGATGCCGGTCTCGCTCTGCGACGGCAGGCGCGGATCGACCAGCCGCTCGCCGGCCTGGAACAGCACGAACACGGCCGAGCCGGCGATGAAGGCGGCCTGCGCCAGTCCGGCCAGCGCCTCGGCCTTGCCGTGGCCGAAGCGGTGCTCGCGGTCGGCCGGCGTCAGCGCGTGGCGGACGGCCAGTAGGTTGATGACCGAGGCACCGGCGTCCAGCAGCGAGTCGACCAGCGAGCCGAGGATGGCCACGGAATCGGTCATCAGCCAGCCGGTCAGCTTGGCCGCGATCAGGACCGAGGCGACGCTGACCGAGGCGTAGGTCGCGGCGCGCATCAGGCGCGCCGCCCGCCGTGGATCGATTGGCGCCGTCGGTTCGTTTCCGGCCTTCGCGGTCACATCGCCGTCCTTCCGGCCGTGGCGCGGTTACGGATACAGCCGCTGGGTCGACCAGCCCGCCGCCTGGCGACTATAGACCACCCGGTCGTGCAGCCGATACGGCATGCCCTGCCAGAACTCGATGCGCTGGGGGATGACGCGGAAGCCCGACCAGTGCGGCGGCCGGGGCACGTCGGCGCCCGCGAACCGCGCCTCGCATTCGGCGACGCGCCGCTCCAGCCGGTCCCGATCGTCCAGCGGCCGCGACTGGTCGGACGCCCAGGCGCCGATCTGGCTGCCGCGCGGCCGGGACGCGTAATAGGCGTCCGCCTCGTCGTCGCCGACCTGCTCGACCCCGCCGTCGACACGGACCTGCCGCTCCAGGCTCTTCCAGTGGAAGTTCAGGCTGGCCTTCGGCTGTCCCAGGAGCTGGCGGCCCTTGTCGCTCTCGAGGTTGGTGTAGAACACGAAGCCCTGGGGGTCGACTTCCTTCAGCAGCACGACCCGCACGGCCGGCTGGCCGGCGGCGTCGACCGTGGCGAGCGCCATGGCGTTCGCGTCGTTCGGCTCGCTGGCCGTGGCCTCGCGCATCCAGGCCTCGAACAGCTTGAAGGGGTCGTCTGACGCCGGAACCGTCATGTTCTTGTCCTCGTGAGGTCGGTGGCGCGCCGTTCGGACGGCCCGATACCGTCGAATAGCGCGCGATTTGCCGATCATACGCCCGATAACCGCCATCACACTGCGGCATGGCGTAGCAGATCGCGCCATACGCACGGAATCGTGTCGTTTGAACGCCCACTTAATCATCCTATATTAGCGTCAAGTGACCGCTGACAGTTGTGTCGTGGCAATAACACATGCATATATCGATCATGTGTACGGTTAACGTTGGACTGCATTTACCCGCAGAAGGCTAATCGTCATGGAATTTCGGAAACTCGCGATCATTGGACTGTGCGCCGGTTTCCTGGCCGCCTGCCAGGGCAGCGACGCCGGCCAGAAGCAGACGCTGGGCACGATCCTCGGCGGCGTCGGCGGCGCCGTCGCCGGCGCGCAATTCGGCTCCGGCAGGGGACAACTGGCGGCGACGGCGGCGGGCACGCTGCTGGGCGCGTTCCTCGGCAGCTCGATCGGCAAGTCGCTCGACCGGGCGGACCAGGCCGCCATGCACCGGACCACGCAGCGCACCCTGGAAACGGCGCCGTCGGGTCGGACCTCGACCTGGCGCAACCCGGATTCCGGCAATCAGGGCAGCATCACGCCGCAGCCGTCCTATCAGACGGCGACCGGCCAGCATTGCCGCGAATTCCAGCAGACCGTGACGGTCGGCGGCAAGACCGAGCAGGCCTACGGCACGGCCTGCCGGCAACCGGACGGGACCTGGAAGATCGTCAGCGGCTGACGCGCCGGAAGCCCGCGACCGCGCCGACGCAAGGACAGCCGCCGGAGCGGAATGCCGAATCATGTTTCGCTGCGCCGCCGTCGCGGTTAGCCTGTCGCTGGCGGCGCTGCCGTCGGCGGCGCGCGCGGATTTCGCCGCCGCGGTGGCGGCTTACGATCGTGGCGACTACGAAACCGCGTTCGACGAATGGCTGCCGCTGGCCCGGGACGACGACCCCGCGGCGCAGCGCAACCTCGCCCATCTCTACCGCCAGGGCCTGGGCGTCGCCCAGGATTTCAGCGAAGCGGCGCGATGGTACCGGCGCGCCGCCTATCTCGGCCTGACCGGCGCCCAGTCCAATCTGGCGTCGATGTATCTGCGCGGCCAGGGCGTCGAGGAGAATGCCGAGGAAGCAGCCTACTGGTTCGAGCGGGCGGCGGTCGGCGGCCACGTTCTGGCGCAATACAATCTCGGCCTGATGTACAGCCGCGGCGTCGGCGTCCGGCAGAGCCAGCCGCGCGCCATGGCCTGGCTGTACCTGGCCGCGAAGTCGGGGCATACGCAGGCGCTGGCGGCGCTGTCGCA
>JANQKO010000085.1 GCA_028281075.1 Alphaproteobacteria bacterium
CAAGCTCGCGGATGCCCGAACCTGATAGGGACAGTCGGCATCGATTCCAAGCCGAACCGCCGATCCCTGATGACCCATCAATAAGGTCCCTTTTTCACCTCGCCGACAGGGGTGCTGGTTGAAGGCGCATCGACAAACCAGGTTTCACCGCCAAGTCGCCAAGACACCAAGGTCACGCCGAACGTCCGAAGACCGCGACGCCTGATCTTGGTGTCTTGGCATCTTGGTGGTGAAACCTCGAACGTCGCAGGCTCGGCAACCTAATAGGGACAGTCCCTGATAGACGGCCTGGCGGGCCAGCATGACCGTGGTCCGGCCTTCATGACAAAACCGCCCGGTGTTTTGCTCCGGTTCCAAAAGGGGTGGTTAACGAATTGACATCAAACGCTTGGTTTCGAGTCAGACTCTAAGAGATCATTCGAGAATGGCCTTGCCGGCGGGCGTCAGCCGGCCGATCGGCTGGTCGTGGCCAGTCCCGACTGCATCAGCCCGCGCTTCTTGCGCAGCGCGCCCAGAAGCGCCTCGATATCGCCGCCGCCGCTGCGAATCACCGAGGTGAATTCCGACCGCTGAACCAGCGACAGGCTCACGCCCTCGACGACCACGTCGACGATGCGCCAGCCGACGTCGCCCTCGTAGAGCCGCCAGTTGACCGCGATCGGCGGCCCTTCCGGGCGCACGATCTTGCTGTGCACGAGGGCGTAGCCGGTGCCGTCCGGCCGCCAATCGGCGATCCGCAGGGTCTCGCCGCCATAGGCCGACAGGCGGGCGCCGTAGCTGCCGACGACATAGTCCTCGAACAGGCTCAGATATTCGTCGCGCTGGGCGTCGGTCGCGCGGCGCCAGTAGCGCCCCAGCGCGAACCGCGCGACCCGCGGCATGTCGAAGCCTTCACTCAGCAGCTCGCGAAAGGTCTTCGCGCGCATTTCCGGCGTCAGCGTTTCGTCCCGCAGCATGGCGACCGCCCGATCGCCGAGGCCCCTCACCACGGCCGCCGGGTCGGCATCGTCGGCGAACGCCGGCGACGCCGCCGTCAGAAGCGCCAAACCGAGGGCCGCAACCAGGATTGCCAGCCGGACACGCAGATGTACCAGTCCCGTCATCGCCTAGACCCCTGACTTTCGCGGGCTTCCGGCGAAAGGCCGATCGATCGGCATTCCAGCAGGGCCCGAACCTTATGTATCGTCAATAATAACAAGTTAATGCGCCCCGTCCCCAGACGTTGTAATCCCCGTCACACCAATCCGACAAATCGCGGCGTTTTTCGTCGTTTCGGGACATGTCATACCGCATTCACGGTTAACGAAGTCGTGATACGGCCGGCCGGCGGTCAGATAAGGAGATTTTGATGACGCGCAGTTCTCCCCTTCGGGTAGGCATCGGCGGCCTCGGGACCATCGGCCTCGCCGTCGCCAGCGCGCTGGACGACGGCATCGACGGTCTGCGACTGGCCGCCGTGTCGGCCCGTGACAGGGACCGGGCGGCGGCGCGGCTGGCCGCCTTTCGCCGGCCGGTTCCCGTCGTCGGGCTGGCCGACCTGGCCGAGACGGCCGATATCGTCATCGAATGCGCCCCGGCCGCCGTCTTCGACGAGGTCGCCGACGCCGCCGTCGCCGCCGGCCGGATCTTCATGCCGTTGTCCGTCGGCGTCCTGCTGCGCCGCATGGACCTGGTCGACCGGGCCGCGGCCGGCGGCGGCCGCATCATCGTGCCGACCGGGGCGCTGCTGGGGCTGGATGCCGTGCGCGCCGCGGCCGAGGGCGAAATCCATGCCGTCACCATGGTCACCCGCAAACCGCCACGGGGGCTGAAAGGCGCCCCCCATGTCGAGAAGCTGGGCCTCGACCTGGACGCGATCACGGAACCGACCCGGATCTTCGACGGTCCGGCCCGCGCCGCGGCCACCGGCTTTCCGGCCAATATCAACGTCGCCGTGGCGCTGAGCCTGGCCGGGATCGGTCCGGACCGGACCATGGTCGAGATCTGGGCTGATCCGAAGGTGACGCGCAACACCCACCGGATCCGGGTCGAGGCCGAGGCGGCGCGCTTCGAGATGACCATCGAAGGCGTGCCGGCGCCGGACAATCCGGCCACCGGCCGGCTGACGCCGCTCAGCGTGATCGCCTGCCTGCGCGGCCTGGTCGGACCGCTGCGGGTCGGCACCTGAAGGGGGGTGTATCGGCGGCCGGTCCGCCCTCAGGCCGCCCGGTCGGCCTCGATCTGGCGCAGCAGCGCCGGCAGCTCGTCGGCCGGCACCGGACGGCCGAAATAATAGCCCTGCGCCAGCCGGCAATTGTGCCGGCGCAGGAAGTCCATCTGCTGCCGGGTTTCGACGCCCTCGGCGACGACCTGCAGGTTCAGGTTCTCGGCCAGCGAGATGATGGTCTTGACGATGGCGGCGTCGTTCGGGTCTTCGGTGATGTCGTTCACGAACGAGCGGTCGATCTTCAGCACGTCGAGCGGAAAGCGCTTCAGGTAGGCGAGCGACGAATAGCCCGTGCCGAAGTCGTCGACGCTGATCCGCACGCCGAGATCGCTCAACCCCTGCAGCATGTGGCGCGTCGAATCGGGGTCCCGCATGACGCTGCTCTCGGTCAGCTCGACCTCGAGGCAGTCGGCGTCCAGCCGCGCCTCGTTCAGCGACGCGAGTATCCGGTCCGGCAGGCTGTCCTGGTTGAACTGGTGGGCCGACAGGTTGACCGCGACCCGGAACGCCGGCAGGCCGTCGTCGCGCCAGGTCCGGCACTGTCCGCAGGCGGTCTTCAGGACCCATTCGCCGAGGCTCTCCATCAGGCCGAACTCCTCGGCCAGCGGGATGAACTGATCGGGCGGCACCAGCCCCCGTTCGGGGTGATGCCAGCGGATCAGCGCCTCGACGCTGACCACCTCGCCGGTCAGCAGGTCGATCTGCGGCTGATAGTGCAGCGCGAACTCGCGCCGCTGGATCGCGCCCTGCAACGCGAAGGCAAGGCCGAGGCGGCGGTTCGATTCGGCGTTCATGTCGGGGCGGTAGAACATGTAGCGGTTGCCGCCCTGCCGCTTCGCCTGGTACATCGCCACGTCGGCGCACCGGATCAGCTCGTCGGCGTTTTCGCCGTCGGTCGGATAGACCGCGATGCCGATACTGGGCGAGACCGTGAACCGGTCGTTGCCGATCCGGATCTGCTCGGAAAGCTGCGCCAGCGTCTTCTCGGCGATGCGGCCGGCCAGGACCGGTTTCGGCAGGTTGGCAACGACGGCGACGAATTCGTCACCGCCGAGGCGCGCGACCGTATCGCTGTCGCGCATGCCGTCGGACAGGCGGCCGGCGACGGTCTTCAGCAGGCGGTCGCCGGCCTGATGCCCCAGCGTGTCGTTGATCACCTTGAAGCGGTCGAGGTCGAAGAACAGGACCGCGAGCTGCTGGTCGTAGCGCTTGGCGTGATTGATCGCCTGGGTCAGGCGGTCGTACAGCAGCAGCCGGTTCGGCAGGCCGGTGAGCGGATCGTAGTAGTTCTGGTCCGACCGGGTGATGGCGCAGCTTATCGCCGTCGCCAGCCGGTCCGGCACGCCGATCTCGTCGGTGCGGACGATGTCCTGGACGCCCTGCCGGACCAGCTCGACGGTCGCGATCGGATCGAACCGTTCGCTCAGCACCACCGTCGACACGCCCGGCGCGACCGTCTTCAGGATGGCCAGCTCGGCCGGCATCTCGGCCGCGCCGGTGCCGCCGATAACCACGGCGTCATAGCCGCCGGCCGCCAGCGCCGGCAGGTGCGATGCCGTCAGGCGGGGCGTATGGACGAGGTCGAAGGCGCCGCCGCCCAGCACGGCTTTCGCCGCGGCGGCAAGGTCGGCATCGGGCGCAACCAATAGGACCTTGATCGCGTTCAAATCGGAATCCACCAATACGGCGAGACCTTCCAGCCTCGCGAGAACGGCGCATGATGGCAGTCAGGGGTTACGGGATCGTATACTGCGGTTAACCGTGCCACCGGGGGGAATTCCGGGAATCGGCGGCGATACCCTCAACCAATCGTTCCTGTCGATGGTCGTGGCCCGGACATCGGCGGTCATGACCGGAGCCGCTATCCCCGGTCGCCGAACTGGCGGCGCAGCTTGCGCATGCCGCCGAGCCAGCGGTCGTAATCCGCCGTCTTGTGCTGCATGTAGCCCAGCACCTGCGGGTGCGGCAGGACCAGGAACCGCTCCTCGGCCAGCGCCTCGATCACGGTGTCGGCGAGCTGCTCGGGCTCGATCATGCCGTCGATGCCGGCGACGCCGCCCTCCTCCAGACCGGCCGTCATCGCCGTGCGGACGGCCTGGGGGCACAGGATCGAGACCTTGATGCCGTCGTCGCCATGGGCGATCGACAGCCACTCGGCGAAGCCGACCGCGGCATGCTTGGTGGTCGAATAGGTCGACGAGCCGACATGGCTCAACAGGCCGGCCGCCGACACCGTGGTCATGACATAGCCGCCGCCGCGCGCCGCCATACGCGGCACCACCGCCCGCGCCGCGTAGATATGCGCCATCACGTTGACGGCCCAGCATGTCTCCCAGTCGGCTTCCGGCGTCTCCAGCCCGCCGCCGATGGCGATGCCGGCATTGGCGCAGAACAGGTCGATCGGCCCGGCCTCGGCCTCGGTCCGCTCGACCAGGTTGACGACATCGGCCTCGACGCCGACGTCGGCCGGGATCGCCAGGCCGCCGATCTCGTCGGCGACGGCCCGCGCGCCCTCGGCGTTGATGTCGCTGACCACGACCTTGGCCGCCCCCTCGGCGACGAACCGCCGCGCCAGCGCCCGGCCGATACCACTGGCGCCTCCGGTGACGACGGCGATCTTGTTGTCCAACTGCATGACGGTTCCTTCCCCGTGTTTCGCGACCGACAAAGACCGACGGAGATTACCAGCACGGCATGGCCAACGTGCCATGTCATTTCGCCCTGCCGTAGACGGCCTTCGTCCATCTGTCTTGGACATCCTCATCGCACTGCATTAGGAGGGTGGATATGCGCTACGTATCCGCCGACGAGGCAAGACAGACCCTGGCGACAATTCTCGACGCGGTGCAACGCGAGCCGGTCGTGATTCAACGCCGTGGTGGGGACGCCGCCGTCCTGGTCTCTGTCGAGGAGTTCGAAAAGCTGTTGGCGTTGGATGTCGCCGAGTTCAACCGGTTCTGCGACCGTGTCGGAAAGATGGCCATGTCCCGTGGCCTTACGGAAGCCAAGCTCGCCAGTTATCTGAAAGAGATCGGCGTTTGACCGCTCAGAGGCCAACCCGAAGGGGCGCCAACACACCAAGATCACGCGGCCGATACGGGGATCGGATTGCCAGTGCCTTGGTGTCCTGGCGGTGAGATCACTTGAAAAACGGTTCACCACAAAGACGCAAAGGCACAAAGAACAACCTGTCGATCGGCGCTGCGCGCCAACAATGTCTTGGTTCTTCGTGTCTTTGCGTCTTTGTGGTGAACCCTTCCCTTTATCCGACCCAACACGCCGTCCCAGATCACCGGATCAAGCTCGGTGATGGCGAGGAGTGGCGGCTAACGAATTGAAATCAAACGCTTAGTCTCGGATCAGCCGCTAAGGCCGCATGTGGAAGGCGGACGGGCCCCGCGTGCGCAGCGGCGCGGCGAGGTTGGCGAATTCGCAGAGGAGCGGCCGGGTGTCGCGGGGGTCGATGATCTCCTCGACCAGGAAGGTCTCGGCCGTGCGGAAGGGCGAGCGGACCTGCTCCATCTGGGCCCGGATCTCGGCTAGCAGCCTGTCGGGATCGTCGGACGCTTCCAGGTCGGCGCGGTAGGCGGCCTCGATGCCGCCCTCCAAGGGCAGCGAGCCCCAGTCGCCCGACGGCCAGGCATAGCGGTATTTCAGCCGCGAGGCATTCGAATGCGCGGCGCCGGCGACGCCGAAGACCTTGCGGACGATCACCGAGCACCAGGGCACGGTCGCCTGGTAGACCGCGGCCAGCGCCCGGGCACCATGCCGGATCGTGGCCGCCTTCTCGCCGGCGACGCCGATGACAAATCCGGGATTGTCGACCAGATGCACGACCGGCAGGTGGAAGGTCTCGGCCAGATCGATGAACCGCGTCGCCTTGTGCGCGGCATCGGCCGTCCAGCCAGCGGCGAAATGGTAGGGATCGCCCGCCAGCACCGCCACCGGCCAGCCGTCGAGCCGGGCGAGGCCGGTGATCAGCGGCCGGCCGTAGAGCCTGCCGATCTCGAAGAACGAGTCCCGGTCGACCACCGCGTCGATGATGCGCCGCATCTTGTAGGGCTTGCGCCGGTCCCGCGGCACCGCCTCGATCAGCCAGTCCTCGCGCCGGCCGGCATCGTCCGTCACCTCGCCGCGCGGCGCGACCTCGTGCACGGACGGCGGCAGGTAGGACAGGAACCGGCGCGTCCGCTCGAAAGCTTCTTCCTCGCTGTCGACCACATCGTCGATGGCGCCGTTGCGGGCATGGATGTGGGCGCCGCCCAGTTCTTCCTTGGTCACCGGCTCGCCGAGACGCGCCACCACCGGCGGACCGGCGACGAAGACCTGCGAGATGTCCTTGACCATCAGCGAATAATGGCTGGTGACGGCGCGCGCCGCGCCCAGGCCAGCGACCGAGCCGAGCGCCAGCGCCACGACCGGCACCGTGCCCATGTTGGCGACGACCCAGTCCCAGCCCGGATTGGCCGGCACATAGGTGTAGCCGTCCATCAGCAGCGACTTCACCGAGCTGCCACCGCCGGTGCCGTCGACCAGGCGCACGATGGGCAAGCGCAGCTCGTTCGCCATCTGCTCGGCGATGACCTGCTTTTCCCAGATCGAGGCGTCGGCGGCGCCGCCGCGCACCGTGAAATCGTCGCCGCCGACCACGACCGGCCGGCCGTCGATCCTGCCGCGGCCACAGACGAAATTGCTCGGCCGCAGGTCGACCAGGTTGCCGTCGGCGTCGTATTCCGCCCGGCCGGCGACGGCGCCCACCTCGTGGAACGAGCCGGCATCGAGTAGCCGGTCGACGCGTTCGCGCACCGTCAGCTTGCCGCCGTCGTGCTGGCGCTTGACCTTCTCCGGCCCACCCATGCGGCGGGCCAGCGCCT
>JANQKO010000011.1 GCA_028281075.1 Alphaproteobacteria bacterium
TCGCCGATGCCGCTGTTCCTGGCGCTGGGCGACGTCGCCTGGGAAAACAGCATCGAGTTCCTGCTGATCGCCATTCCGCTGTTCGTGCTGATGGGCGAGATCCTGCTGCGCTCCGGCATCGCCGAGCGCATGTATGCCGCCATGGTGCAGTGGCTGTCCTGGCTGCCGGGCGGGCTCATGCATTCCAATATCGGCTCCTGCGCGCTCTTCGCCGCCACGTCGGGCTCGTCGGTCGCCACGGCGGCCACCATCGGCACCGTCGCCCTGCCCGAGGTCGACAAGCACCGCTACAACGAGCGCCTGTTCGTCGGCACGCTGGCCGCCGGCGGCACGCTCGGCATCCTGATCCCGCCGTCGATCAACCTGATCATCTACGGCCTGCTGACCGACACCTCGGTGCCGCAGCTCTATCTCGCCGGCTTCCTGCCGGGCCTGCTGCTGGCGCTGCTGTTCATGGCCACGGTGATCGTCGCCTGCCTCGCCCGGCCTAGCTGGGGCGGCACGCCGGTCGAGACGAGCTGGCGCAAGCGTATCGACAGCCTGCCGCACCTGCTGCCGCCGCTCGGCATCTTCCTGGTCGTGGTCGGCTCGATCTATGCCGGCCTGGCGACGCCCACGGAAGCCGCTTCGCTCGGCGTCGTCGCCTCGTTGATCCTCGCCGCCGCCAACCGCTCGCTGAACTTGCAGATGCTGCGGCTTGCCATCGAGGGCACCATGCGCACGACGGCCATGGTCATGCTGATCATCCTGGCGGCGATCTTCCTCAACTTCACGCTGGCCGCGGTCGGCCTGACCCAGGCGCTCTCCGACTTCATCACCGGCCTCGGCCTGACGCCGTTCCAGACGCTGCTCGCGGTGATCGCCTTCTATCTCGTCCTCGGCTGCTTCATGGAGACGCTGTCCATGCTGCTGACCACGACGCCCTTGATCGTGCCGATCGTCGTCGGTCTCGGCTACGATCCGGTCTGGTTCGGCATCCTGATGATGGTGATGCTGGAGACGGCGCTGATCACGCCGCCCATCGGCGTCAACCTCTACGTCGTCCAGGGCGTGCGCGGCCGCGGCTCCATGAACGACGTCATCGTCGGCGCGCTGCCCTTCGTCGCCACCATGTTCGTGATGATCGTGCTGCTCGTGGCCTTCCCCGACATCGCGCTCTGGCTCCCCGGCCTGTTCTACTGACGTGACGAAGATCCGGGCCCGACCGGGCGTGCTGCCCTGGCTGATCTGCTGTCTCGGCGCCGTCTATTTCGGCTACGGCTATTTCCTGCGCGTCGCGCCCAGCGTGATGATCGACCAGCTCATGCGCGACTTCGCCGTCAACGCGGCCATGCTGGGCAACCTCGCCGCCGCCTACTACTACATCTACGCTGCCATGCAGATCCCCTTCGGCATCGCCGTCGACAATATCGGCCCGCGCCGGGTGCTGATCGGCGCGGCACTGGTCTGCGCCACCGGCGCCACCATGTTCGCGGCGGCCGACACGCTGGCGCTCGCCTTCGCCGGCCGGCTGCTGATCGGCGCCGGCGCGGCGGCGGCCTGGGTCGGCACCATGCGCCTGACGACGATCTGGCTGCCGCCGGACCGCTTCGCCTTCATGGTCGGCCTCACCAACCTGATCGCCATGCATGGCGGGACGGCCGGCCAGGGCCCGCTGGCGCTGGTCATCGACGCCGTCGGCTGGCGCGCCGCCAGCTATGCCGCCGCCGCCGCCGGCTTCGCCATCGCGCTTGCCTTCTGGGCCACGCGCCGGCTCTCGCCCACGCCGGCGGCCGGCGCGGCCGCCGCCACGACCGGCGGCCGCGCACGCGTCGGCGTCCTGCCGGTGCTGAAATTGGCGCTCGGCCGCCGCGCCGCCTGGGCCATGGGCGCCTACGGCGCCACGGCCGCCGGCCCGACGCTCGCCATCGCCGTGCTCTGGGGCGTGCCGTTCGTGATGCAGGCCTATGGCCTCGGCCGGCCCGCCGCCGGCGCCTTCGCGTCGACGATCCTGATCGGCTGGGGCGTCGTCGGCCCCGCCGCCGGCTGGCTGTCGGACCGGCTCGGCCGGCGCAAGCCGCTGCTTTACGCCGGCCCGCTCCTCGGCCTCGTGGCCTGGCCGGTGCTGATCTACGTGCCCGGCCTGCCGGTGCCGCTGCTCTACCTGCTGGCCTTCGCCGCCGGCGGCAGCCTCAGCGGCTTCCTCGTCGGCTTCGCCGTCGCCAAGGAGTTCACCCCCAGCGCCGCCACCGGCACCATCACCAGCCTGCTGAACGCCAGCGTCATGCTCTCGATCGCCGTGCTGCAGGTCGTCATCGGCTATATCCTCGACCTGAACTGGACCGGCGCCATCGAGAACGGCGTCCGGATCTACGACGCCGAGACCTATCGCCTCGGCTTCACCGCCATTCCCGTCCTGCTGCTCGCCGGCCTCGTCGCCGTCCGCTTCATCCCCGAAACCCACTGCCGCCAGATCGCCGACTGATCCCGAGGCCGCCGGACCTTCGACCTGCCGGCGCGGGCCGCCGTGCGGAATTCACCGGACGCCGCCCCTCTCCCAAGACGTCATACCGGCGAAGGCCGGCATGACGAAAGAGGCGAGGCACCGAATCACATCCCACGGCAAGACGCGTCTCGAAGGGCTCACCCCTCCAGCCAGGGCTCGAGACCGGCGAGCGCGGTCCGCAACTGCCCTTCCGTCTCGTCCTCGATCGCGCCCAGCGGCGGCCGGGTCGGCCCGGCGCCGCGCCCGACCATGGCCAGCGCCCGCTTCAGCGGCGCCGGGTTCGGCTCGCGGAAGATCGCCCGGCAGAGCGGCATCAGCGCCTGCTGCAGCGTCCGGGCCCGCGTCAGGTCGCCCGCCTGAACGGCCGCGGCCAGCGCCACGTGCAACCGCGGCGTCAGGCAGGACCCGGAGACCATGGCGCCCCGGCCGCCGACCGCCAGCGTCGGCAGGATCAGCTCGTCCAGCCCCTGCAGCACCGAGAACCCGGCCGGTGCCCGCCTTGCCAGCTCGGTCACGGCGACCATGTCGCCGCCGGCCTCCTTGATGGCGACGATGCGCGGAATCGATTCGACCAGTTCCAGGATGAAGTCGACGTCCAGCCCGACGCCCGCCCGCGACGGCGTGTTGAACAGCACCAGCGGCAGGTCGACGGCGGCCGCCACCTCGCCCAGATGCCCGGCGATATGCCGCGGCGTCGCCATCACGAAATAGGGCGGCAGCAGCATCACCGCGTCCGCGCCCGCCGCCCTGGCGTGCCGGCCGGCGGCGATGATATCGGCCTGCGCGGCCGCCAGGCAGCCGACCACCACCTCGATACGGCCGTCCGCGGCCGCCACGACCGCGTCGATCGCCCGTCGGGTCTCGTCCGGCGCCAGCGCCAGCGGCTCGCCCGTGCCGCCCAGCGCGCAGACGCCCCTGACCCCGGCCGCGATCTGGAACCGCACGCTCTCGGCCAGCGCCCCGGTATCCAGGCCGCCGTCCGCCGCGAACGCCGTGACCAGCGCCGTATAGATCCCCTCGCCCGTGAACGTGCCCATGCCGCCTCCCGCGATATCCGTCCCCTGCATGGTAGTACCATGCCGGCCTTTGCGAAGCCGTTTCCATCGGTGATAAAACGCCACGGACCGGCGCCGGTTCCCGGTGATCGATCGCGGCACGGACCAGTTGGGGGAAGGACATGATCGGCTACGTCACGCTTGGCACCAACGACATCGAACGGGCGCGCGGCTTCTACGATGCCCTGCTGGGCGAGATCGGCGCCAGGCGCATCCACGGCGCCGACTACATGACGGTCTGGGGCACCACGTCCCACCGGGGCACGCTGGGCGTCATCAAGCCGAACGACGGCAAGGCCGCGACCGTCGGCAACGGCACCATGGTCGCGATCCCGGTCGATCGGCCCGAGCTCGTCGGCCAGTTGCACGCCAAGGCGCTGTCGCTGGGCGGCACCGACGAAGGCGCCCCCGGCCCGCGCGGCCGGCGCCAGACCGAGTTCGCCTATTGCCGCGACCTCGACGGCAACAAGCTCGCCTTCTTCTGCATGAAGCCGGAGTCCGATTGAGAACGGCCAAACGGCGCGCCCGTCCGCCGGGATGTGGTGACCCGTTTTTCAGGTGAATTCACCGCCAAGGCCTTGCCACTTCCGCGACGCGATCCGGCCGGAAGACAAAGGTTCACCACAAAGGCGCAAAGGCGCAAAGAACAAAAAAACGACATGAACCACAGAGGCACAGAGACGCAGAGAAACAAAAAGGGCGGGTTGGCGCGGAGCGCCTAAAAAACCAAGTTTGTTCTCTCTGTCTCTGTGCCTCCGTGGTTCATGTCCTTTCTGGTTCTTTGCGTCTTTTTGGTGAACCGCTTTTCAGGTGACGTCACCATCGTCGCCCGTCTTCTCGTAGACCGTCACATGCATGCGGCTCTCGGCCGTGAACGGCGACCGGTCCCAGCCGCCCCGGCGCTCCAACCCGCCCCGCCCACTTGCCCGGCGCTTGCCGGCCTTGGCATCATCGGCGAGAATTTCGGCACGAATTGCAATTGTTCCACCGGCGCACGTCCGCCACATGTAGGTGGCCGGCACCCTGGGCCGGCGGTCGGGAGGGTCGCCATGATCAGGTTCACGCTGAACGGCCGGCTGGTCGAAACGGACCAGCCGCCGGACACCCCACTGCTGTGGCTGGTCCGGGACACGTTCAAGCTGAAGGGTTCGAAGTTCGGCTGCGGCGCCGGGCTCTGCGGCGCCTGCACCATGCATCTCGACGGCGCCGCCGTGCGCACCTGCATCCTGCCCATCGAGGATGTCGACGGCGCCGCGGTCACGACCATCGAGGGCCTGGGCAGCCGCGCGGACCCGCACCCGCTGCAGGTCGCCTGGGTCGAGCATGCCGTGCCGCAATGCGGCTATTGCCAGTCCGGCCAGATCATGTCGGCGGCGGCCCTGCTCGCCGCCAACCCCGCGCCCAGCGACGACGACATCGACGCGCAGATGAGCGGCAATGTCTGCCGCTGCGGCACCTATCCGCGCATCCGCCGGGCGATCCACGCCGCCGCCCGCAAGGGCCAAGGCGCATGAGCGGGCCCGGACACGGCCGCGCGCCGGCGCTCACGCGCCGGACCGCGCTGAAGGCGCTCGGCCTCGTCGGCGGCGGCCTCGTCGTCGGCGTCCCGCTCGCCGGCTGCGGCTCGCCACCGCCGGCGCCGCCGCCCTCGGCCGGGGGCGGCCTGGCCGCGAACGCCTTCCTGCAGATCACGCCCGGCAACGAGGTGCATTTCGTCCTGCCGCGCACGGAAATGGGCCAGGGCGTCTTCGACGGCCTGGCCACGCTGGTCGCCGAGGAGCTGGAGGTCGCGCCCGAGGCGATCACCGTGCATCACGCGCCGGTCCATCCCGACTTCCGCCGGCCGGGCTCGCCGGCCCAGGGCACCGGCGGCAGCACCAGCCTCAGCGGACACTACGCGCAGCTCCGCCAGGCCGGCGCCAACGCCCGCGAGGCGATCCGCCAGGCCGCCGCCGCCGAGCTCGGCCTGCCGGCCGACAGCCTGGCCATGCGCGACGGCCGGGTCGTCAGCGGCGACCGGAGCTGGCCCTACGGCCAATTCGCCAAGGCCGCCGCCGGGCGGCCACTGCCGGCCGACGTCGAATTGAAGGCGCCGGCGGACTTCCGGGTGATCGGCCGCGACCGGCCGCGCATCGACGCCTGGGCCAAGGCCACGGGCACGGCCGAATTCGGCCTCGACGTCGATTTCCCCGGGCTCCACCGCGCCGTCCTGGTGCGCTGTCCGGTCGCCGGCGGCACTGTCAGGGCCGCCCGCACCGACGCGGCGGCGGCGATGCCGGGCGTGCACAAGGTCGTCACCATCTTCAACGGCGTCGCCGTCGTCGCCCGGTCCTACTGGCAGGCGCGCCAGGCGGCCGAGAAGCTGGAGATCGACTGGCACCTGCCGGAGCTCGCGGGCGTGTCCAGCCCGGACCTGCGCCGGCGCATGGAACGGGCGCTGGCCGAGGACGGCAGCGAAGCGCACAAGGCCGGTGACGGCGCCGACGCCCTGCCAGCCGGCGCCCGCCGGATCGAGGCGACCTACTGGGCGCCGTTCCTGGCGCACGCCACCATGGAGCCGATGAACTGCACCGCGCGCATCGCCGACGGCGGCTGCGAGGTCTGGGTCGGCAGCCAGGTCCCGGAAAGCGCCCGCGGCGCCGCCGCCCACCATGCCGGCGTGCCGCGCGAGAACGTGCGCGTGCATTCCACGTTCCTGGGCGGCGGCTTCGGCCGGCGCCTGACCAACGAGTATGTCGCCGAGGCCGTGGCCGTCGCGCGCGCCGCCGGCGTGCCGGTGCAGTTGATCTGGAGCCGCGAGGACGACATGCGGCACGACCGCTACCGGCCGGTCTCGCTGGTCCGGTTCGCGGCCGGCCTGGACGGCGACGGCCGGGTCGAGACCTGGACCGTCAAGCGCGTCGGCCCCAACATCGCCGCCCATTTCACCGACGACCTGCTCGAGACCATCGCGCCCGAGTTCCTGCCCTGGGGCATGGCCGACTGGGCCAGCAAGCGCGGCCACTGGTTCTTCGAGAACGTGATGGTCAACGGCTCCAGCGTGCACGGCCTGTTCGGCGACTACGATTTTCCGCACCAGGAGGTGCGCCACGTCACTGTCGACGCCGGCCTGCCGGTCGGCTACTGGCGCTCGGTCGGGCATTCCTGCAACGCCTTCTTCGCCGAGAGCTTCATGGACGAGCTGGCGCACGCGGCCGGGCGCGACCCGGTGGCGTTCCGGCTGGCGCACAACGCGCACGACCCGCGCATGCAGGCGGTCATCCGCCTCGCCGCCGACAAGGCCGGATGGGGCCACCCGCCGGCCGGCCGCTTCCAGGGCATCGCCGCGCACAATTCGTTCGACACCGCGGTCGCCCAGGTGGCCGAGGTCTCGCTCGACGACGACGGCGCGGTGACGGTGCACAAGGTGACCTGCGCCGTCGACTGCGGCATCGCGGTCAATCCCGATATCGTGCGGGCACAGATGGAGGGCGGCATCGCCTATGGCCTGACGGCGGCGCTTTACGGCGAGATCACGCTCGCCGACGGTATCGTCCAGCAGGGCAATTTCGACGACTATCCGATGCTGCGCCTGGATCAGGCGCCGGCGGTCGACGTCCACATCGTGCCCGGCACGGCGGCGCCCACGGGCGTCGGCGAGCCCGGCCTGCCGCCGATCGCGCCGGCCCTGGCCAACGCCGTCTTCGCCGCCACCGGCACCCGCATCCGCGAGCTGCCGCTGGCCAACCACCTGTCCTTCACCTGAACGCCCGCTGCAGGGAAGGAACCGGGAAGAAGCCGGCCAAGGCCCGTCCCCCTGTCGTCATACCGGCGCGGGCCGGTATCCATGGACCTCAACGGCACGCGTCGCACGGGCCGGCACCGCGAAGGCGCCCCAGCCTGGCACCCGACGACATGCGGCGGCACCAGATTGCGCCGCCCCATTGATTGAATGTCCACGGCTTGCGCGGTTTCGAACGCCGAAGCCTGTCCACCACCAAGGCGCCAAGCCACCAAGATCACGCGGAACGATCGGCGATCACACCGTCCGCCCTTGGGGTCTTGGCGTCTTGGCGGTGAACAAAACCGACCCCGCCACCTCCACCGACATCAACGAACAGCAATCACATAAGCGATCAAAGCAACGCCGGCCCCTTACCCCGTCATCGCCGGACATGTGCCAACACCCCTCACAGCCCCTGCCCCGAGGCACCGTCCTGGATCACCGCATCAACGCCCGGTAATGACAAGAGGCGGCATGGCCGGCACGATCCACCCCTCAGGCAACGGCATCGGCGGGAGCACCGAATGAGTCTCAAGGACATCCACAACTGCGACTACGTCATCCTGCTCTGCCGCGACATGGCGGCGACGCGCCGCTTTTACGACGACGTGATGGGCTTCACCGTCGAACATAATTCCGACACCTGGGTCAGCTTCCGTGTCGGCGCCACCCTGCTGACGCTGCGCCCGCGCGGCCCCTCGCCCGCCGGCGACGACGGCCCGGCAACGCCCGGCTCGGCCTCGGTCCAGCTCGCCTCCCGCGTGCCCCCGCCCGCCGTCGACGCCTGCCACGACGAGCTCGTCGC
>JANQKO010000107.1 GCA_028281075.1 Alphaproteobacteria bacterium
GGGAATGAACCTGTTCCGCCGCGGTCATGATCTGAACAACCTCGTATGCTGGGTTTCGTGTTGCATCGACGTCCAGTCGACGACCGGCGTCGCCGTGCCGATGTCGTCGGGATCGGCCGCCAGGGCGGCATCGACGGCGTCGATGAGAACGGGTTCGAGCCGTGCGCAGACCCGCTGGCCGTCGGTCTGGCCGAGTGGGATCAGGCGCACGGCCGCCGACACCAGGTTGGCCGCGAAGGCCTGCAGGTAGAGCGTCAGGGACGCCCGAAGATCGATACCATGCATCGACGCGACAACGGCGACCGCGACGGGCATGACCGGAACGATGCCCGCCGCGGACAACCGGTCCGCCCGATCGTCGAGCGCCCGGTGCGGCCAGGCCGCCCGGACCGTCTTCAGAAAGGCCTGCCCCTGGGCCGTGCTCTCCAGGCCCAGTTCCGACGTGCCGCGATACGCCGCCGCCAGCTCGGCGACCGCCATGCGGTCGGCGCCGTCGGCGCGCCAGGCGGCGACGAAGAAGATCGCCTCGTTGCGGCCGTTGCCGTACCGCAGGATCGCCGACAGCCAGTCGGCGAGCGTGCCGGCATCGCGCACCAGGCCGTCCTCGACGGCGAATTCCAGGCCGTGCGAATAGCTGAAGGCGCCGACCGGGAACGACGGCGACAGCCAGCCATGCAGGCGCAGCAGCGCCCGGCTATCCATCCCCCGCCCCGTCGTGGTCGTGGTGGTGTTGGTCGTAGGCGCCGCCTTCGGGCTGGAACGGGGCCGCGATCTCCCGCGTCGCGGCGCCAAGGCCGTTCAGCATCTCGACGATCACATGGTCGGGGCGGATGCGGATGCTGTCGGCGCGCAGCTCGGCCGGCAGGTGCCGGTTGCCGAGGTGCCAGGCGACGCGGGCAAGCGCCCGCGGCGTCGCGCAGGTGATCTCGATCAGCGGCTCGGGCGCCGCGCGCACGGCGAGCCAGCCGCCGTCGGCCAGCGCCAGCCCGTCACCGTCGGCCAGTGTCGCCGCCTTGGGCAGGTCGAGCAGCACCTCGGCGCCGGCATCCGTCGTCAGGCGGATGCGCCGCCGGTACCGGTCGTCATAGCCGAGCGTCAGCGAGTCGGTGGCCGCGTCGGCCGGCCAGCCGCCCCTGGGGCAATGTCGGACCGCGTGCCGCATCGCCATCAGAACAGGAAATAGCGCTGCGCCATCGACAGCACGTCCGCCGGCTCGCAGGTCAGCAGCGCGCCGTTCGCCCTGACTTCGTAGGTCTCGGGATCGACGTCGATGTCGGGCGTCAGGTCGTTCAGCAGCATGGCCCGCTTGCCGATGCCGCCACGGGTGTTCTTGATTGGCACCAGCTCCTTGGCGAGGCCGAGCCGGCCGGCGAGATCACCGTCGGCGCCGGCCTGGCTCACGAACGTCACCGAGCTCGCGGTCAGCGACCGGCCGAAGGCGCCGAACATGGGCCGGTAGTGCTCGGGCTGCGGCGTCGGGATCGAGGCGTTGGGATCGCCCATCACGGCGGCGGCGATGGTGCCGGACTTCAGCACCAGGTCCGGCTTGACACCGAAGAAGGCCGGCGTCCAGAGGCAGAGGTCGGCGAGCTTGCCGACCGCGACCGAGCCGATATGGTTGGCCATGCCATGGGCGATGGCCGGGTTGATGGTGTACTTCGCCACGTAGCGCCTGGCGCGCAGGTTGTCGTTGTCGCCGCTTTCGCCATCGAGCCGGCCGAACTGCCGCTTCATCTTGTCGGCCGTCTGCCAGGTTCGGATGATCACCTCGCCGACCCGGCCCATGGCCTGGCTGTCGGACGCGATGATCGAGAACGCGCCCATGTCGTGCAGGATGTCCTCGGCGGCGATGGTCTCGCGCCGGATGCGGCTTTCGGCGAAGGCGACGTCCTCGGGGATGTTCGGGTCGAGATGGTGGCAGACCATCAGCATGTCGAGATGCTCGTCCAGCGTGTTCACCGTGAACGGCCGCGTCGGGTTGGTCGACGACGGGATCACGTTCGCCTCGCCGCAGACCTTGATGATATCGGGCGCGTGGCCGCCGCCCGCGCCCTCGGTGTGGAAAGCGTGGATGGTGCGGCCCTTGAAGGCGGCGACCGTGTTCTCGACGAAGCCCGACTCGTTCAGCGTGTCGGTATGGATCATCACCTGCACGTCCATGTCGTCGGCGACGCCGAGACAGCAGTCGATGGCGGCGGGCGTGGTGCCCCAGTCCTCGTGCAGCTTCAGGCCGCATGCTGCAAGCCGCCGACGCCTTTCCGATGAACCTCGGCTTCAGCGGCAAGGGCAATGCCAGCCGGCCGGC
>JANQKO010000108.1 GCA_028281075.1 Alphaproteobacteria bacterium
GCGTTTCCGCCTCGGAAGGAAAGCTGTTCCGGCGCACCGCCGGCTACAAGCGCAGGCTTCAATGAGGCCGAGGCGTTTCCGCCTCGGAAGACCGGTGACGCCGTGGAGGCTGCCCTGAAGGCGGCGGAGCTTCAATGAGGCCGAGGCGTTTCCGCCTCGGAAGGCCCTGACGCAGCAGCAGGCCGGCCTGTGCCGCATCTCGCTTCAATGAGGCCGAGGCGTTTCCGCCTCGGAAGGCCGATCGAGGAGAAGAGACCCATCAGAAATGATCGATCGCTTCAATGAGGCCGAGGCGTTTCCGCCTCGGAAAGTCCTTTCCTTTCCCTGTCCCTGTCCCTGTCCCTTGGTGCTTCAATGAGGCCGAGGCGTTTCCGCCTCGGAAGGGTCGATCTCGGTTCGAACTACACCGGCTACAAGCCGGAGCTTCAATGAGGCCGAGGCGTTTCCGCCTCGGAAGGCGATGATGACCACCGCCCGTGCCGCCGAGACCGTCGTGCTTCAATGAGGCCGAGGCGTTTCCGCCTCGGAAGGGGGGAAATACTCTGCCACCCGCACCGTCTCATGGTCGCTTCAATGAGGCCGAGGCGTTTCCGCCTCGGAAGGCATCGGAAGAAGGCCGGCAAATGAGCGCCGGACAGCCGCTTCAATGAGGCCGAGGCGTTTCCGCCTCGGAAGGTCCTTACCTACAACCTGTTGCGCCGCAAGGCAATCTCGCGGTGTTTTCGAGCGATGGCCCGACGTCGCGGCCGGGCCTCGCCGCGACGGTCATACCGGCTTCTTCACCATGTCAAAGAGCACAACGGTTACAGCAGGTTACGAGAATTCGAGCGGGGGTGGCCCTGTCCGCGCCAGCGCCGCGCTCGAACCTGTCCGGCGGGCGCCGCCCGCCGGCCGGAACACCCGGCGCATCATATCACCGTCGCCCGGCGTTCCACCTTCGCGAAGCGCTTGCCGAGGCTCTCCACGGCGAGATCGATGCGCTCGGCCGGGCCGACGTCGATCAGCAGGACATGGTCCTCGCCGTTCTTCACCAGCTCGCGCAGCCGCGTCTCCAGCTCGGCCCGGCGGCGCCGGGTCAGCCGGCACTGGAAGACCGAAAGCTGCAGCCACTCGCCATAGCCGTGCATGGCCTTGAACACGCGCCGCCAGCGCCGCTGGTCGGCGATGTCGTAGGTGACGATGTAAAGCCGTTCGCCGCTCATGTCCCGGGCTCCCTCGCCGTTCTCAACGTGGCAGGTAATGCGGATAGCGGGGCAGCTCGCCCAGCAGGAACCGCGTCAGCAGGCGGGCCTGGACCAGGAGCATCCGGCGCATGCTGACCTGATAGCCGAAGACGGGGTGCGTCGTCTCCTGCGACAGCCGGCGCTCGAACGCGGCGACGAAACGGCGGCGGCCGGCCTGGGTGAGCGCGGTGCCCGTGGCGCCGACGACGAAGTCGCCGGGCCGGACCTCGCCGGTGTTGATCGCCGTCAGCACGACGCTGTCGGCGACGACGGGGCGGAACGGCTCCATCAGGTCGAGGGCCAGCGCCGGCCGGCCGTAGCGCGGCGCGTGGTAGAAGCCGCGATAGGGATCGAGCCCGACGGCGGCGACGGCGATGGTCACGTGCCGGGTCAGCATCGCATAGGCGAGCGACAGCATGGCGTTGACGGGATCGGCCGGCGGCCGGCGGTTGCGCGCCTCGAAGCGGAAGGGCGCCAGCCCGGCCTCGTCGTCGGGCTGCTTCAGCAGGCCGGCGAAGGCCCGGAAATAGGCCGCCGCCGCGTCGCCTTCCAGGCCCAGCAGCGCCGCCGGCGTGCCGGCGTTGCCGGCCGACCGGCGCGCGGCGCGCAGGCGGTCGAGAACGGCCCGCCGCCGGTCCGGCGCGCCACGCCAGTTCCGCCGCAGGATGGTCCGCTGGTTCATGATCTTGGCCGCGACCAGGTCGCGGGCGAACCGCAGGCAGGCCGTGTCGTCGAAGCTCACGCGGTACTGCGCCGTGCGCACCTCGACGTTGCGGTGGCCGACGCCGTGGGCGATGCCCCGGAACCAGCCGCCATGGCTGTGGAAAGTGACCGGGATCTCGCGCTCGAACAGCGCGGTCAGCGCCGGCGTGGTGATCGAGACGTTGCCGAACAGCGCGACGTCGGAGATGTCGATGAAGCGGACCCGGGTCTCGCCCTGCTCCTCGTCGGCGATCTTCAGCGTCTCGCCGTCCTTGCCGATCCGCGCGCGCTGGGACTGGACGACAAGCGGCAGGGCCGCGTCGGCCGGCACGGCGATGGTGCGCGGCGCCAGCGACGAGCCGGTGAGCGCGCGCACCTCGTCCGGCAGGCAGACGGTCACCAGCGCGCAGCGGGGGCATTTCGGACTGTCCTTCAACGGCGGCGGGATGCGGCCCTGGGCAACGGCCAGGCGCAGCTCGCCGACCGCCGTCCGCGCCGCCGCGCGCAGGTCGTCGTCGAACGCCACGCGCACGCGCTCGCGGCTCTCGGCATAGTAGATGACGCCTTCGGCGACCCGGTAGCCGTGCTCTTCCAGCAGCAGGCCCTGGAGGCAGACCTGGACCCGCTCGGGCTCGTAAGCGCCGCGCGCGACATGCGGCCGCTTGCCGCGCTTGTAGTCGACGGGCGTGACCATGCCGTCGGCCGCCTCGGCCAGGTCGAGCCGGGCGATGACGCCGAGCTTCTCCGACGACAGCGTCAGTGACCGGCTGACGATCCTGTCGGCCGTGGCGGCATCGTCGGCATCGAGCGCGTCGGGCGCCGGCAGCGGCGCGCCCGGACGGTCGACGCGGGCATGGGCGCGCCGGCCCTCGACCGTGTCGCCGGTCTCGGCCCATTCGCCCTGGGTCCACATGAGGTAGGCAAGGCGCGGGCAGTAGACGAACTCGTTCACCATCCGCGCCGGCACCAGCGGCGTGTCGCCGGATGCCGGCGGCGCCGGAAGCCGAAGCTCGAACTGCTCATCCGCCGGCATCGGTCCGCCCGGTCCGCGGCAGGGGCCGGCCGCGCGTGAAGTTCATGAACTTGCCGACCGAGATCCGCCGCGCGACCATGACGTCATCGACGCCGAGATGCGCGAGCGCGCCGGGCGCGCGGAGGTCCGGATGGGCAAGCAGTGCCCGGACGGCGGCGAGCGTCGCCGGTTCGCGCCAGACCGGCCAGGCGAAGGAGAACCCGGCCGCGTCCGACGCGCCGCCGATGCCGGCGGGACGAACCCGCCCGGCCCGCCATTCGGGCACCAGGGTCAGCAGGCCGAGGCCGATGGCCGCGAGGCGGTTGGCGCCGTGCTGCGTGCCCGGCTTGTAGGCCGTGTCGGTCGGATCGCCGGCCATGAGCGCGTAGCGGACGTCCTCCTCCGGGTCCCAGCGGAACGAGAATGTCGGGTCCCGGCGATGCCAGGGATGGAACAGCGCTTCGGACAGGCATTCGGCCGCCGTGACGTGCACGGCCCGCCGTCCCCGGCCGCGCGGCGGCGGCGCGGGCGTCGCCGGCACCTTGGCCAGCCGGTCGAGAAAGTGCTGATGACCCTGACCGAACAGCAGGCAGAGCGCGGTGGGGTCGACCGGCGCCTCCCGGTCGTCCTTGACGGCGGCGTCGCTCATCAGGGCGGCCAGCAGGTCGGCACGGTCCCGGGCATAGAGACGGGCGTCCCGCGCCGCCGCGTCCAGCAGCGCGCGGCCGGCCTGGCGCGGATAGTTCAGGTCGTTCCGGCCGTCGAAGTCGTGGCAGGCCGAAACCGCCGTGATGCCGTCGGCCGCGGCCGACGCGACCGCGTCCGGCGCCAGCGCGCGGGCCAGGAACAGGCGCGGCCGCAGGGGCGGCCGGTCGATGTCCCAGGCCGCGCGGGGGCGTAACGTATGGTCGGCGGCCGCCAGCGCCCGCAAAAGGCCGAGCAGGGCCAGGAAGGCGAGCAGGTTGTCCGGCTCGAGGCCGTCGAGCCGGTGCGTGGTGGTGGCGGTCACGGGCCGGTCTCCCCGGTTCTGTCCTCGGACGCGCGATGGTCGGCCAGCCGCAGGACCGCTTCCAGGCGGGCCAGCTCCCAGACGCCATAGCGGGCCTTGAGCCGCGCGAACAGCATTGGCCAGTCGAAGCCGAACCGGTCGTAGGCGAGCGATTGCGGTCCCGGTCCGGGCGGCAGCTCGGCGGGCAGGCCGAGCCCGCCGGGCAGGCACCGCGGTGCCGCGTCGTCGGGGTCGCGGTGGGGAAAGAACGGCCGGCCATGCCCGTGATGCACGCCGACCAGCCACAGCACGAGCTCGGGATCGTTCGCCTGGCCGAAGCGCGCGACGTGCGGCGCCAGCCGCACCGAGAAGGCCTCGTGCCGCCAGTTCTCCGGCAGGCCGGCGGCGGCGCGCGCGGTCGGCGGCAGCAGGCGACCGGACTTGGCGAGGACGGTGTCCGCGTCGTCGGGGTCGGCGCCCAGCGGGTCGCCGTGGTGCAGCCAGGCCTGGAAGCGCGGATCGGCCTTGCCCAGGTCGTGCAGGTAGCCGGCGAGCTTCAGGTCCGCGGCCGGGCCGGCCGGCAGTCCGGCGGCGGCCGCGAAGTCCCCGGCCTTGCGCTCGACGTCAAGGCCGTGCCGGCGCAGCGACAGGGGGAAGCCGGCGATCGAGCCGCTGGCGTCGTCCTCGGTCGCGTTGGGGCGGCCGTCCTCTTCCCGCCCGCCGCCGTCGATGCCGAACGGGGCCAGGAAGACGACGCCGCGCGGACGTCCGGCATCGGTGCCGTAAAGGTCGAGGCAGGCGGTCACGCCGCGCCGGTTCCGGGCCTTGTCGAGCCGGGCCAGGTCGTCGCGAACACCGCCCGGGAGATCGAGCGCGGCGAGCGCCGCCCGCAGGTCGGTCCAGCGCCGCGACTCGGCGCCCGCCAGCGCGTCCGCCAGCATGCCGTCATCGACGGCGCCGCCCAGCAGGCCCGGCGCCACGCGTACCGCGAACCGGCGTCCGGCGAAGGGCGCGGCCGCCTGTCGTCCGACATCCGTGGCCGCTTCCCACCGCGCGGGGTTCCAGCCGCACGCG
>JANQKO010000145.1 GCA_028281075.1 Alphaproteobacteria bacterium
GGCCTCGTAGGTGACGTCGATCAGCCGCCGGGCCAGCAGCTTGACGTCGCCGACCGGGAACATCCGGCTGGTGTCGCCGTGCCAGCCGTCGACGATCACGGTGACGTCCAGATTCATGATATCGCCGTCCTTCAGCATCCGGTCGCCCGGAATGCCGTGGCAGACCACGTGGTTGATCGACGTGCAGATCGATTTCGGAAAGCCGCGGTAGTTCAGGGGCGCCGGCACGGCGTCGTGCCCGACGATATAGTCGTGGCAGATCCGATCCAGCTCGCCGGTGGTCACGCCCGGCCGGACATGGGGGGCGATCATGTCCAGCGTCTCGGCGGCGAGCCGCCCGGCCGCGCGCATGCCGGCGAATTCCTCGGGCCCGTGCAGCTTGATCATGCCGGTGTTCTGCACCGGCGCTTCCCGTGCGGCGACGTAGTTCATGCGGTGCCTGGTCGCGTGTCCGAATTGGTCCCGTGGAGATCGAGCCGGAGCGGCCGATCGATGGTAATTTCCCCGGTTGTCATCTTACAGCAATAACCGATCGCCTCAACGCCGTTGCCAAGGGCGCGGGTCAGGGCGGCGTCATAGGCCGGGTCGATATCGGCGGCCATGCGCACCCGGTCGCAGTCGCCGCGCTGGACCAGGTAGACCATGACCGCGCGGTGGCCGGCCGCGACCATTCCGGCGAGCTCGTCCAGGTGCTTGGCGCCGCGCGCGGTCACCGAATCCGGGAACTCGGCCAGGCCGGGCTGGCGCATCAGGTGCACGTTCTTGACCTCGACGTAGCAGGGCGGCCGGCCGGCGTCTTCCAGCAGGATGTCGATGCGCGAGTTGCGGCCGTACTTCACCTCGCGCCGAAGCCCGGCATAGCCCGCCAGCTCCGGGATCGCGCCGGCGCGAATGCCCTCGGCCACCAGGCCGTTCGGATGGCCGGTGTTGATGCCGACCAGGCCGCCGTCGGCCCGGATCAGCTCCCAGGTGAATTTCAGCTTGCGGTTCGGGTTCCGCGCCGGCGACAGCCAGACCTCCGCGCCCGGCTCCTTGACGCCCAGCATCGAGCCGGAATTGGCGCAATGCGCCGTCACGGTCTCGCCGCTGTCGAGCTCGACATCGGCCAGAAAGCGCTTGTAGCGGCGCAGCAGCCGCCCACGGATCAGCGGATCGGGAAATTCCATGGCGGCGAAACTAGTGCCGCCCGGATGCCACCGCAATCGCCGACTTATGCCGGGGCGGCGTCGGTGCTATATAGACCGCCTGTTCCAGCACCGCGTGACGAGCATCCATGTCGACAGCCGCTGACGTCGTGACCGCCTGCCTGATCATCATCGGCGACGAGATCCTTTCGGGCCGGACCCGGGACAAGAACCTGCCGTATCTGGCCGAGAAGCTGAACGAAACCGGCGTGCGGCTCGCCGAATGCCGCGTCGTGCCCGATATCGAGGCCGAGATCGTCGCCGCCGTGAACGCCTGCCGGACGAAGTTCGATTACGTCTTCACCACGGGCGGCATCGGCCCGACGCATGACGACATCACGGCCGACAGCGTCGCGGCCGCGTTCGGCGTCGGCATCGGCTATCACCCCGACGCCATGGCGCTGCTGCAGGCGCACTACGACAAGACCGGCATGGAATTCAACGAGTCCCGCAAGCGCATGGCCCGGGTGCCCAACGGGGCCGAGCTGATCGACAACCCCGTCAGCAAGGCGCCCGGCTTTCAGATCGAGAACGTCTTCGTGCTGGCGGGCGTGCCGGCGATCATGCAGGCCATGTTCGAGAGCCTGCGGCACAAGCTCGCCGGCGGCAAGCCGGTGCGCTCGGTCGCCATCGCGGTCTATCTGGGCGAGGGCATCATGGCCCCGGGCCTCGGCGCGCTGCAGCAGAGGTATCCCGACGTCGCCATGGGCTCCTATCCGTTCTACCGCGACGGCCGCTTCGGCACCTCGATCGTCAGCCGCTCGTCCGACGAGGACCGGCTGGCCGCCGCCGCCGACGAGATCCGCGCCCTCATGCGCGACCTCGGCGGCGAACCCATCGACGACGAAAACAGCCCGGCCTGAGATCGCCGATTAGGGCGATGGCCGCCTCTCCGGGTTATCCTGGTGCAGGCCAGGATCCACTGGGAGGCTGCCGCGGATGCTGGCCTTCGCCAGCATGACGGAAATGCGAGAGTAACTCTGGTGCGAGATGCACCAGGCGATTTCCCTCTCCCCCTCGCCAATGCGGGCGGGTAGGGTGAGGCGCCGATTCCGGGTTCCGCGTTCCCGTGCCCGCCTGGCGGAATTGGTAGACGCAAGGGACTTAAAATCCCTCGGCCGTGAGGCCATGCCGGTTCGAGTCCGGCGGCGGGCACCATCTTTGTCATCGGCGTGCTGTTTGGTAGCACGCGTTCGAATCCGCAGTTGATCTAGTTTTTGAGGAAGGCGCGAACGTCCGCGTGGGTCGCGTAGCCGGCGGGCTCCTTAAGGCGGCGGTTGACCTCGGCCACCTGTTCGGGATTGAGCCGGATGCCCGCCGGGTCCTGCTCGGCCAAGCTCAGAGCGTGTGAATGAATTACTCACGACCCAAAAGAAGCCGTCATGCTGGCGTAGGCCAGCATCCAGCGGCATCGCAACCTGTTGAAAAACAACAAACGTGGATCCTGGCCTTCGCCAGGATGACAACCTGGGTGGC
>JANQKO010000152.1 GCA_028281075.1 Alphaproteobacteria bacterium
GAAACCGGACGAGGGGCCGGAGGGCCAGCCCTTCGCCGCCATGTGCTATGCGGCGCTGGCCGGCGGCAAGCGGCTGCGGCCGTTCATGGTGCTGGCCTCGGCCGAGATGTTCGATATCCCGCAGCGGTCCGCGGTGCGGGTCGGCGCGGCGGTCGAGCTGATGCATACCTACAGCCTGATCCACGACGATCTGCCCTGCATGGACGACGACGACCTGCGGCGCGGCCAGCCGACCGTCCACGTCGCCTTCGACGAGGCGACGGCGGTGCTGGCCGGCGATGCCCTGCAGGCGCTGGCCTTCGAGGTGCTGGCCGCCGAGGCCGTCTCCCGCACCGCCCGGCTCCGGGCCGACCTGGTGCTGGGGCTGGCCCGGGCGACCGGCGGCCACGGCATGGTCGGCGGCCAGATGCTGGACCTGCTGGGCGAGCACCAGACGTTGACCGAGCCCGCGATCGTGCGCATGCAGCGGCTGAAGACCGGCGAGATGATCGCCTTCGCGGTCGAGACCGGCGCCATCATGGGCCAGGCGCGGGAGGCTGAGCGGCATGCCCTGCGCGCCTATGCCCACGACCTGGGCCTGGCGTTCCAGATCGCCGACGACCTGCTGGACGTCACCGGCAGCGCCGACACGGTCGGCAAGGGCGTCAACAAGGACGCGGCCGCCGGCAAGGCGACCATCGTCGGCCTGCTGGGCGAAGAGGCCGCGGCGGCGCGGGCCGGGATGCTGTCGGCGCAGGCGGTGACGCATCTCGAGGTCTTCGGGCCACGGGCCGATGCTTTGCGCGCGCTGGCCGAATTCGTTATAAATCGGCGGGTTTAGCCACAGAACTGGGCATAGGGGACCCGGCCGGTCCGGTGACGTTCATTGAGCACGCGTAAGACGCCTCTTCTGGATACGGTGTCGGCGCCCGCCGATATCCGCTCCTATTCCGACCGGCAGCTCCGACAGCTCGCCGACGAGTTGCGCACCGCGACCATCGACGCCGTGTCCTATACCGGCGGGCATCTGGGCGCCGGGCTGGGCGTGGTCGAGCTGACCGTCGCCTTGCACCATGTCTTCGACACGCCGCGGGACACGCTGATCTGGGACGTCGGCCACCAGGCCTATCCGCACAAGATCCTGACCGGGCGGCGCGACCGCATCCGCACGCTGCGCCAGGGCGGCGGCCTGTCGGGCTTCACCAAGCGCGGCGAGAGCGAATATGACCCGTTCGGCGCGGCGCACAGCTCGACCTCGATCTCGGCCGGACTCGGCTTCGCCGTCGCCCGCGACCTGGACGGCGCCGACAACAACGTGATCGCCGTCATCGGCGACGGCGCCATGAGCGCCGGCATGGCCTACGAAGCCATGAACAATGCCGGCTCGATGGATTCGCGGCTGATCGTGATCCTGAACGACAACGACATGTCGATCGCGCCGCCGGTCGGCGCCATGAGCGCCTACCTGTCGCGGCTGCTGTCGTCGAAGCCCTATCGCGGCTTCCGTCACATCGCCAAGCAGCTCGCGCAGATGTTCCCGCCGCGGATCGAGGAGACGGCCCGCCGCGCCGAGGAATACGCGCGCGGCATCATTACCGGCGGCACGCTGTTCGAGGAGCTGGGCTTCTACTATGTCGGCCCGATCGACGGCCACAATCTGGACCACCTGCTGCCGGTGCTGCGCAACGTGCGCGACGCGCGCCGCACCGCGCCGATCCTGGTGCACGTGGTGACGCAGAAGGGCAAGGGCTACGCGCCGGCCGAGGAATCGGCCGACAAGTATCACGGCGTCAGCCGGTTCGACGTGATCACCGGCGCCCAGGCCAAGCCGAAATCGAACGCGCCGGCCTATACCAAGGTGTTCGCGAACGCCCTGATCAAGCAGGCCGAGACGGACGACCGGATCGTCGCCATCACCGCGGCGATGCCGTCGGGTACCGGCCTCAACCTGTTCGCCGAGCGGTTCCCGGACCGCTGCTTCGACGTCGGCATCGCCGAGCAGCACGGCGTCACCTTCGCCGCCGGCCTGGCCGCCGGCGGCTACAAGCCCTTCGCGGCGATCTATTCGACCTTCCTGCAGCGGGCCTACGACCAGGTCGTGCACGACGTCGCCATTCAGTCGCTCCCGGTGCGCTTCGCCATCGACCGGGCCGGGCTGGTCGGCGCCGACGGGCCGACGCATGCCGGTTCCTACGACATCACCTATCTCGCCACGCTGCCCGGCTTCGTGGTTATGGCGGCGGCCGACGAGGCCGAGCTCGTCCGCATGGTGGCGACGGCGGCCATGATCGACGACCGGCCGTCGGCCTTCCGCTATCCGCGCGGCGACGGCGTCGGCGTCGATATGCCGGAGACGGCCGAGCCGCTGGAAATCGGCAAGGGGCGGGTGCTGCGCGAGGGCGCGACCGTGGCCATCCTGTCCTTCGGCACCCGCCTGGGGGAATCGCTGACGGCGGCCGACGAGTTGGGCGCGCGGGGCTTCTCGACCACGGTCGCCGATGCCCGTTTCGCGAAGCCGCTGGACGAGGCGCTGGTCCGGGACCTGGCCCGCAACCACGAGGTGCTGATCACCATCGAGGAGGGCGCCGTCGGCGGCTTCGCGGCGCAGGTCATGCAGTATCTGGCGACGAACGGCCTGCTGGACAGCGGCCTGAAGATCCGGCCGATGATCCTGCCCGACCGCTTCATCGATCACGACAAGCCCGAGGTCATGTATGCGGAAGCCGGCTTGAACGCGCCCGATATCGTCGAGACGGCACTCGCCGCGCTGGGCCGCGCCGACGACGCGGTGGAGGCGCCGCGGCGCGCCTGAGCGATGGCGGCGGCCAAGTCGCGCGCCGACGCCCTGCTGGTGGCGCGCGGCCTTGCCGAAAACAGATCGAAGGCGCGGGCGCTGGTGATGGCCGGCTTGGTGTTCAGCGGCGAGCGCCGCATCGACAAGCCCGGCCAGATGCTGGCCCCCGACCTGCCGCTCGACGTGCGCGGCCGGCCGCATCCCTGGGTCAGCCGCGGCGGCCGCAAGCTGGACCACGGCCTGGACCATTTCGGCTTTCCGGTCGACGGCGCCGTCTGCCTCGATGTCGGCGCCTCGACGGGCGGGTTCAGCGACGTGCTGCTGACGCGCGGCGCGGCCCGGGTCTATGCCGTCGATGTCGGCCATGGCCAGCTCGACTGGAAGCTGCGCAATGACGACCGCGTCGTCGTGCTGGAGCGGACGAACGCCCGCTATCTGACGGCCGAGCGGATTCCCGAACCCGTCGACATGGTGGTCTGCGACGCCAGCTTCATCGGCCTGGCGACCGTGCTGCCGGGGCCGCTGGCGCTGACCCGGCCGGGCGCGCATCTGATCGCCCTGATCAAGCCGCAGTTCGAGGTCGGCCGCGACCGGGTCGGCAAGGGCGGCGTGGTGCGCGATCCGGCGCTGCATCGCGCGGTCTGCGACCGGATATCGGACTGGCTGGCCGGCCGCCCGGGCTGGACGGTGCTGGGCATCTGCGAAAGCCCGATCCGGGGACCGGAAGGCAATACCGAGTTCCTGATCGGCGGCCGGCGGGATGCCTGAGGTCGAGATCTCGGCGCTCGGCGCGCGCGGCGACGGCATCGGCGATCTCGACGGCCGTCCGGTTTACGTGCCTTATACGCTGCCGGGGGACCGGGCGCGGATCCGCATCGACGGCGAGCGCCAGGGCGCGGTCCAGGCGCGCCTGGAGGCCCTGCTGGCGGCCGGAACGGATCGGGTCGACGCCGTCTGCGCCCATTTCGGCACCTGCGGCGGCTGCCTGCTGCAGCATGTCGGCGCCGCCGCCTATCGGCGCTGGAAAACCGGGCTGGTCGCGGACGCCCTGGCGCGGCGCGGCCTCGGCGACGTCGCCGTCGGCGGGCTGGTCACGACCCCGCCGGCCGGCCGCCGCCGGGCCCGGTTCGCGGCCCTGCGGCGGGCCGGCGGGGTCGTGTTCGGCTTCAACGAGCGCCGGGGCCGGCGGATCGTCGATCTCGGCGAATGCCATGTCCTGCGGCCGGCGATCGTCGACCTGCTGCCGCCGCTGCGGCACCTGTTGGGCGACCTGCTGCCGGCGGGCGGGGCGGTCGACGTGCAGGTCACCGAGACCGATACGGGGCTCGATGTCTGGCTCTGCGCCGACCGGCCGCTCGACCTGGCCGCGCTAGAAGCGCTCGGCGCCTTCGCCGAGGCGCGGGACCTGGCGCGGCTGAGCTGGGGCGCGCCGTCGCCCGAGCCGGTGATCGTGCGCCGGCCGCCCGTGGTCGCGCTGTCGGGCGTCGAGGTGGCGATCCCGCCCGGCGCCTTCCTGCAGGCGAGCCGGGCCGGCGAGACCGCGTTATGCGGCCTGGTCGGCGCCGCCCTGGCGGCAGGCCGGCGGGTCCTGGACCTGTTCAGCGGCTGCGGCACCTTCGCGCTGGCGGCGCCGGCGGCGGCCTGGGTCACGGCGGTCGACGCGGATGCCGGAATGGTCGCGGCGCTGGCGGCGGCGGCGCGGGGCCGGCGGCTCGCCGTCGAGTGCCGGGACCTGCGGCGGCGTCCGTCCCCGGCGGCCGAGCTGGACGGCTTCGATGCCGTCGTCTTCGATCCGCCCCGCGCCGGCGCCCGCGAACAGGCCGGCGCCATCGCCCGGTCGCGGGTGCCGGCCGTGGTGGCCGTTTCCTGCAATCCCGCAACCTTCGCGCGAGACGCCCGCATTCTCCGCGACGGCGGCTATCGCCTGGATAAGGTGACGCCGGTCGATCAGTTTCTCTGGTCGCAGCATCTGGAATTGGTCGCCGTTTTCACGCGATGAGCGTGTTTTCTTGCAAATTTCTTACGATTCCGCCTTGACTTATGCTGCGCTGCACAATATCTACCCGTCATAATCTTTTCGTGAGAGAAACCGATGTCCGAGCAGAAGTCCCGCCGGGGATGCCTGTGGCCGATGTGGCCGCACGATTCCCGGCCCACGCACGAGTATTGCGGTGCGAAGCGCCATCCGGAGAGCCCGTACTGCGAATATCACCGCCGCAAGGCGATCCGCGATTTCGAGACCGAACCGCGGCAGACCTTCATTCCGCGCAAGAACGCGGCCTGACGCAAAACCCCGCCGATCGCGCGGGGTTTTGTATTTCCGGCCGCGATGCCGCGGAACCGCTCCCGGCCCTACCGTCGACCGGACGGTAAGTTCCTAAAATATAATTCGAAATTCACCGATCTCGCGCCGGTAGGGCGGCGTGGTGCGACCGGCGTCAGCCGCACTGGCCCCGGTGGCGCAGCAGGTGATCGGCCAGCACGCAGGCCATCATCGCCTCGCCGACCGGCACCGCCCGGATGCCGACGCAGGGATCGTGCCGGCCCTTGGTGGCGATCTCGGTGTCGGCGCCGTCGCGGCTGACGGTCTGGCGCGGCGTCAGGATCGACGAGGTTGGCTTCACGGCGAAGCGCACGATCACGTCCTGCCCGGTGGAAATCCCGCCCAGCACGCCGCCGGCATTGTTCGAGGCGAAGCTGACGTCGCCGTCGCGCATGCGCATCTCGTCGGCGTTCTCGGCCCCGCTCAGCGCCGCCGCCGCGAAGCCGGCGCCGATCTCGACGCCCTTGACCGCGTTGATGCTCATCATCGCGGCGGCCAGCTCAGCGTCCAGCTTGCCGTAGATCGGCGCGCCCAGGCCCGCCGGCACGCCGGACGCCACCACCTCGATGACGGCGCCGACCGACGAGCCCGATTTGCGCACGCCGTCCAGATAGCCTTCCCAGGCGCCGGCCGCGGCCGGGTCCGGGCACCAGAACGGGTTCTCGTCGACCGCGTTCCAGTCCCAGCGGCCGCGGTCGATGGCCTGGTCGCCGATCTGCACCAGCGCCCCGCGGATGGCGATGCCGTCGCCCAGGATCTGACGGGCGATGGCGCCGGCGGCGACCCGGCAGGCGGTCTCGCGGGCGCTCGCGCGGCCGCCGCCGCGATAGTCGCGCCGGCCGTATTTCGCGTCATAGGCATAGTCGGCGTGGCCCGGCCGGTACTTGTCCCTGATCTCGCCGTAGTCCTTCGAGCGCTGGTCGACATTCTCGATCACCAGGCTGACCGGGGTGCCGGTGGTGCGGCCCTCGAACACGCCGGACAGGATCGAGACCCGGTCCGGCTCGCGGCGCTGGGTGACGAACCGCGAGCTGCCGGGGCGGCGCTTGTCGAGCCAGACCTGGATGTCGGCCGGCGCCAGCGGCAGGTCCGGCGGCGCGCCGTCGACGACGCAGCCGATCGCCGGCCCGTGGCTTTCGCCCCAGGTCGTGACCCGGAACAGGTGGCCGAAGGTGTTGTGCGACATGGGCGCTTGTCGGTCCCGGTCCGGCGCTGGCCTGCCGCCGCCGGCTCAGACCGTGGCGATGTCGGGCGCGTCGACCTGCTTCATGCCGACGACGTGGTAGCCGCAATCGACATGATGCACCTCGCCCGAGACGCCGGCGCCGAGGTCGCTCAGCAGGTACAGGCCGGCGCCGCCGACCTCGTCGATCGAGACGTTGCGCCGCAGCGGCGAGTTGTACTCGTTCCACTTCAGAATGTAGCGGAAGTCGCCGATGCCCGAGGCCGCCAGCGTCTTGATCGGGCCGGCCGAGACGGCGTTCACCCGGATGCCGGCGGCGCCGAGATCGGCGGCGAGATACTTGACGCTGGCCTCCAGCGCCGCCTTGGCGACACCCATGACGTTGTAGTGGGGCACCACCTTCTCGGCGCCGTAATAGGTCAGCGTGACGATGCTGCCGCCGTCGGCCATCAGCTTCTCGGCATGCCGGCAGACCGCCGTCAGCGAATAGCACGAGATGTCCATCGACATCGTGAAGTTCGCGGGCGAGGTGTCGAGGAACAGGCCCTTCAGTTCCTCCTTGTCGGAATAGGCGATCGCGTGGACCAGGAAGTCGAGCCGGCCCCAGCGCTGCGCCAGCTCGGCGAACACGGCCGCCAGGCTCTCGTCGTCGGCGACGTCGCAGGACATCAGGAAGTCGGAGCCGACCGATTCCGCCAGCGGCCGGACCCGTTTCGCCAATGCCTCGCCCTGATAGGTGAAGGCCAGCTCGGCGCCGTGTTCGGCCGCGGCCTTGGCGAGTCCCCAGGCGATCGAACGGTCGTTGGCGACGCCCATGATCAGGCCGCGCTTGCCGGCCATCAGGCTGGTCGCATCGCTCATGATGCCCCGCTGTTCCGCGATTGAACGAACGCGGCGCATCCTACAAGAAAGCCGCAGGCCGTCAATGCCGTGGCGCGGCGCGGCGGGCGGTGCCGGTCAGCCGCGCGGGTCGTAGCGGTTCTTCACCGCCCATTGCTCGACGAAAGCCTCCAGCTCGGCGTCGGTCCCGGCCGGCAGCACGACCTGCAGGTGCACGTACTGATCGCCCCGCGCCGCGTCCTTGCCACGGGCGATGCCGCGTCCCTTCAGCCGCAGCTTGCGGCCGGTATTGGCGCCTTTCGGGATCGTCAGGCTGACCGGACCGTCGATCGTCGGCACCTCGATCTTGGCGCCGAGCACGGCCTCGGGCAGGCTGATCGGCAGGTCCAGGTGGATGTCCCGGTCCTCGCGCCGGAACCTGTCATGCGGCCGGATCGCGACCTCGATCAGGGCGTCGCCGGCCGGCCCGCCGGCAAGGCCGGCATCGCCCTGGCCCTTGAGCCGGATCTGCTTGCCTTCCTCGATGCCGGGCGGGATCTTGACGTCCAGCGTCCGGCCGTCCGGCAGGCTGATCCGGCGCGTCGTGCCCTGGGCGGCGTCCAGGAAGTCGACCGTGATCTTGTACGACCGGTCGTCGCCCCGCTGGTCCTGCTGTTGTCGCTGCTGCTGCCGGCGGCCGCGGCGCGCGCCGGCCCGGCCGCGCATGTTGCCGAAGAACTCGTTGATGATGTCCTCGGCGTTGCCGGCGCCGAATCCGAAGCCGCCGAACCCCTCCGTGCCGTCCGCCCCGCCGCCGGCATATTCGTAGCGGAAGCTGCTTTTCTGGTTGCCGTCGGCGCCGATCTCGCCGCGGTCGTATTTCGCCCGCAGGTCCTTGTCGCTGAGGATGTGATAGGCGGCCGAGACCTCCTTGAAGCGCTCGGCGACGGCGTCGTCGTCAGGATGCATGTCGGGATGCAGTTCCTTCGCCAGCTTGCGGTAGGCCCGCTTGATGTCGGCGTCACCGGCCGTGCGCCCGACGCCGAGAACTTTGTAAGGATCGCGCATCCGCTTCCAGGTCTGTGTCAAGGAACCCTGCCACTGTAAGAAATAATATGGTTTCGACGCCAATTGGTTAATGAAAATGTCATCCGGCGCCGACGGGCCGGAACATGAGGGCGGAGATTGATATCAAACCCCAACCTCATCCTGAGAGCCTGTGAAGAAATCGCACCGATGCCCCCCAAGTTGTCATCCTGGCGGAGGCCAGGATCCATTTTTGTTGTTTTTCAACAGGTTGCGATGCCGTTGGATGCTGGCCTGCGCCAGCATGACGGCTTCTTTTGGTCGTGAGTAATTCATTCACAGGCTCTGAGGAGCGACCGGCTGTAATGGGGACAGTCCCCGATTCGCCAGGGACGGCCGTTCAGCGGTCCGCGCGCCAGTCCTTGACCAGCCGCTGGCCGTCCAGGCGCTCCAGCGGCGTCAGGTCGTCTTCCAGGCGCCGCAACTGGTCGCGGGCCTGGGCATGGCCCTGGTCGGCCGCCAGTCGCAGCCACTTGAAGCTGTGGGACCGGTCGCGGCCGGTGAAATCGGGCCGGTCGAGCAGCAGGCCGAGCTGAAACTGCGCCTCGCGGTGCCCGGCGTCCGCGATCGGCAGCCAGCGGTCGTGGGCGACCTGCAGGTTGCCGCTGTAGTAGGCGATCAGGCCGCTGGCCATGACCCGGTCGGCGTCGGCGCCACCGTCGGTCCCGCCGTCCGGCGCGGCCGGCGGCCCGACGTCGAGGGAGTCCCGCGCCGGCCCGTCATCCGCCGCCGGCATGTCGGCGCCGGGCGGCGGGTCCAGGACATAGGCGAACACCGGCTGCCGTCGCGGCGCCAGGCCGGTCGCCTCGGCCGGCGGCACGTCCGCCCGTGGCGCGGCCGCCTCGGACGCCGCCTCGGACGCCGGTTCGGCCGCCGCTCCGGCCGCGATGGCCGTGTCGTCCGAGAACAGGTCGCCGAACCAGCTCAGCAGCGAGGAGTCGTCGTCGGCCACCGCCGC
>JANQKO010000170.1 GCA_028281075.1 Alphaproteobacteria bacterium
CCCGGCCGCCGCCGCGACGTCCGGCGCGCCGGCCGGAAAGTTCGTCACGCAGGCGACGCGCACGCCGCTACCGGCCAGCAGCCCGCGGCAGAGCGGCACGAAGCGCGGCCAGACGCAGACCGCCGCCGGACGGACGGCCGGCCCCAGCGCCCGACGGCACAGCGCGGTCACGGCCGCGTCGTCATCGTCGTCGTTCAGGCTGGTGAGATCGAGATGGGCGAGCGCGCGCCGGGCGACGGCGTCATCCGTCATGATCGAGCCTCTCCAGGAAAGCGATCAGCAACCGGCGGACATTATCCGCCGCCGCGCCGGCCACGTCGATGGTCTGCCGATGCGACAGCGGCGCCGGCGCCAGGCCCGCCGCCAGGTTGACGATGGTCGACAGGGCGACGACCCGGAGGCGGCGCTGCCGGGCCAGGATCGCTTCCGGCACGGTGGACATGCCGACGGCATCGGCGCCCAGGATGCCGGCGGCGCGGACTTCCGCCGGCGTCTCGAAGCTCGGGCCGGAGAACCAGGCATAGACGCCCTCGCGCAGCGGCAAATTCAGCCCCGACGCCGCCGCCAGCATGATCTCTCGCAACGCCGGGTCGTAGGCGTCGACCAGGTCGACGAACCGGTCATCCTCGTCGCAACCGATCAACGGGTTGCGGCCGCTGAAGTTGATATGGTCGCTGATCAGCATCAGGCTGCCGGCCGGCATCTCGGGCCGCAGGCTGCCGGCGGCGTTGGTCAGCAGCAGGATCCGGCACCCCACCTCGGCCAGGGTCCGCATGGCCGCGGCCATGCCGTCCGCCCGGCCGCTCTCGTAATAATGCGCCCGGCCCTGCATCACCGCGACCGACGCGCCGCCCAGCCGGCCGAGCAGCAGCCGGCCCCGATGTCCGTCCACGCCCGGCGCCGGAAAGCCCGGCAGGTCGGCATAGGGAATGACCGTCGGCGCCTCGACCGCGTCGGCCACCGGTCCCAGGCCCGAGCCCAGAACGATGGCGACGCGCGGCGGCCGCGCGGCGGCCCGCGACCGGATCAGGTCAGCCGCCATGCCCGCGTCCGCCGGCATTACAGGTGCGCCGGGCCGAACGACCGCGGCAGCAGCGCGCCCAGGGTCTCGCGGCGCCGCCGGCCGTCGGCGTTGCACAGATGCACGGGCACGTCGTCGGCCGCGAATTCGCGCAGGCGCTGGCGGCAGCCGCCACAGGGCGTGACCAGCTCGGCGCCGCCGCCGATCACCAGCACCTCGACGATCCGGCGTTCGCCGGCGGCCACCATGGCGGCGATCGCCGCCGTCTCGGCGCAGCAGCCCTCGGGATAGGCCGCGTTCTCGACGTTGCAGCCGGCATAGACGTTGCCCCGGTCCGTGCGGACGGCGGCCCCGACCGGAAAGTTCGAATAGGGCGCGTAGGCCCGGGTCATCGCCGTCCGCGCCGCCGCCAGCAGATCGTCCATCGCCGTCATCGTTCCTTGACATAGGGGATGCCGCTCGCCCGCGGCGCGATCGCCTGGCCGATGAACCCGGCCAGCAGCACCACCGTCAGGATATAGGGCAACGCCTGCACGAACTGGACCGGGACCTCGCCGACCATGGGCAGGGCCACGCCCTGCAGCCGTACCGCGACCGCGTCGAGGAAGCCGAACAGCAGGCAGGCCAGCAGCACCGGCACCGGCCGCCACTTGCCGAAGATCATCGCCGCCAGCGCGATATAGCCCTTGCCCGCCGTCATGTCGCGGATGAACGAGGCGCTGTGCCCGGTGGAGAGATAGGCCCCGGCCAGGCCGCAGAGGATGCCGCAGCAGACCAGCGCCAGGAAGCGCATGCGCTCGACGGAAATGCCGGCCGTGTCGACCGCCGCCGGGTTCTCACCGGTGGCCCTCAGGCGCAGGCCGAAGCGCGTGCGGTAGACCAGCCACCAGACGAAGGGCACGGTCAGGAACGCCACGTAGACCAGCACGTTATGGCCGCTCAGCAGTTCCGAATAGATGGCGCCGATCAGCGGCACATCGGCGAGAGCCTCGGCGCCGGGCAAGGTCACGGCGCCGAAACGGGCCTCGTCCGACAGGGGCGGTGTCTGGCCGCCGCGCGCGAACCAGGCCACCCCCAGCAGGGCCGTCAGGCCGGAGACCATGATGTTGATGGCGACGCCGCTGACGATCTGGTTGCCCTTGTGGGTGATGCAGGCGAAGCCGTGCAGCAGCGCCAGCAGCACCGACACGACCAGCGCCATCAGCAAGCCGAGCCAGGCCGAGCCGGTGACCGCGGCCACCGTGGCCGCAGCAAAGGCAGCGCCCAGCATCTTGCCCTCCAGGCCGATATCGATGACGCCGGCGCGCTCGACGATCAGCCCGGCCAGCGCCGCCAGGATCAGCGGCGTCGCCACGCGCACGGTGGCGTCCAGCGTCAGCACCAGCAGGAACAGGGACTCGCCGATGTCCATTCAGGCCTCCGCCAGCGCCGGCGGGACCGGACGCGCGAACAGGCGCTCCAGATAGGGCCGGAACATGAAGCCGAGCGCGCCCGAGAACAGCACCACCAGCCCCTGGATGACGACGATCAGATCGGGCGTGAAGGCGGCATTCTCGAACGCCAGCTCGGCGCCGCCCTGATAGAGCGCGCCGAACAGCAGGCTCGCCAGCACGATGCCGACGGGATGGTTGCGGCCCATCAGGGCCACGGCGATGCCGGTAAAGCCGTAGCCGGCCGAGAAGTCCAGCAGCAGCCGGTGTTGCACGCCCAGGATCTCGTTGACGCCAACGAAGCCGGCGAGGCCGCCGGAGATGCACATGGCGACGATGATGGTCCGGTCCGGCCTGATGCCGGCATAGACGGCGGCCGTCTGGTTGCTGCCGACCGTGCGGATCTCGTGTCCCAGCCTGGTGTGCCAGATCAGCAGCCAGACCAGCACGCAGCAGGCCAATGCCCAGAGCAGCGACAGGTTCAGCGGCGAACGCGCGGCCGCGATGCCGAACCAGCCCAGCGCCTCGTGCATGAACGGCAGCCAGGCATGCTCGGCCAAGACGCGGCTTTCCGGCGACATCTGTCCCGGCCGGATCAGCACCTGGGTCATCAGGTAGACCATCAGCGCGGCGGCGATGAAATTGAACATGATCGTCGTGATGACGATATGGCTGCCGCGCTTCGCCTGCAGATAGCCCGGAATGAAGGCCCAGCCGGCGCCGAACAGGGCGGCGGCCGCGATCGTGACCGGCAGCAGCAGGATGAACGGCAGGCTGCCGTCGAGCGCCAGCGCGGCGAGGCCGACGCCGAGGCCGCCGATATAGGCCTGGCCCTCGCCGCCGATATTGAACAGGCCGGCATGGAAGGCGACGGCCACCGCCAGGCCGGTGAAGACGAAATTCGTCGTGTAGTAGAGCGTGTAGCCGAGCGCCCCGTCATAGCTGAAGGCGCCCAGGATCATGATCCGCACCGCCTCGAACGGGTTCTGGCCGATCGCGGCGATGATGATGCCGGAGACGATGAAGGCCATGGCCACGTTGATCAGCGGCAGCATGACGATATCGGCCCATGCCGGCAACTGCCCGCCGGGGTTAGCCATGACCGGCCTCTGCCGTCTCCTGATCGGGCACGATATTCGCCATCATCAGGCCGAGCGTGCGGGCATCGGCATCGGTGGCGGCGACCTCGCCGACGACGCCGCCTTCGAACATCACCAGGATGCGGTCGCTGAGCGACATGATCTCGTCGAGCTCGACCGAGACCAGCAGGACGGCGCAGCCGGCATCGCGCATCTCGACGATGCGCTTGTGGATGAACTCGATGGCGCCGATATCGACGCCGCGTGTCGGCTGGCCGACCAGGAGAATGTCCGGATGGCGCTCCATCTCGCGGGCCAGCACGATCTTCTGCTGGTTGCCGCCGGAGAAGTTCGCGGTCTTCAGAAACGGGTTCCGCGGCCGCACGTCGAAGCGCGACATCTTGCCGGCGGTGTCGGCGACGATGGCGCGGCCGTTCATGAACACCATGCCGGAGTATTTCGGATCGTCGTGATAGCCGAGGATCGTCGATTCGCTGGCTTCGAACGGCATCACCAGGCCCATGCGGTGCCGGTCCTCCGGCACGTGGGCCAGGCTCGCCTGCCGCATGCGTTTGGCGTCCGTCGGCCGCACCGGCGTGACGCGCGTGCCGTTAACGCGGATTTCGCCGCTGTCGATAGAACGGATGCCGGACAGCGCCTCCATCAGCTCGCTCTGGCCGTTGCCCGAGACGCCGGCGATGCCGACGATCTCGCCGCTGCGCACGGTGAAGCTGACATCGTTCACGCAGCGCAAGCCCTTCTCGTCGATCACCGTCAGATGCTCGACCTCCAGCGCCGGCCGGCGCGGCTGGGCCGGCCGCTTGCCGACCTCCAGCAGCACCTTGCGACCGACCATCAGCTCGGCCAGCTCCTCGCGCGTGGTCTCGGCCGTCGGCCGGTTCGCCACCACCTCGCCCGCGCGCATCACCGAGACGTTGTCGGTGATGGCCATGATCTCGCGCAGCTTGTGCGTGATCAGGACGATGGTGACGCCCTGCTGGCGCAGCGTATCCAGCACGCGGAAAAGCTGGTCCGTTTCCTGCGGTGTCAGCACGCCCGTCGGCTCGTCAAGGATCAGGATCCTGGCGCCGCGAAACAGGGCCTTCAGGATCTCGACGCGCTGCCGCAGGCCGACCGGCAGGTCACCGACCAGCGCATCGGGATCGACCTGCAGGCCGTATTCCTCTTCCAGACGCGTGATCTCGCGCCGCGCCGCCGCCATGCCGTCGGCCAGGAGCGCGCCCCCTTCGGCGCCGAGCAGGATGTTCTCTAGCACGGTGAAGACGTCGACCAGCATGAAATGCTGGTGCACCATGCCGATGCCGGCGGCGATGGCGTCCTCGCTGCCACGGATCTTCATGGTCTCGCCGAAGATGGCGATCTCGCCGCTGTCGGCCTCGTAGAAGCCGTAGAGGATGCTCATCAGGGTCGACTTGCCGGCGCCGTTCTCGCCAACAATGCCGTGGATGGTGCCGGCCGGCACCCGCAGAGAGACATCCTTGTTGGCGTGGACGGGACCGAAGCGCTTGTTGATCCCGCGCAGCTCGATGGCGGGCGGCGGGCCGCCGGTCATGGCCGCCCGCCGGGCCGGCCCGGGCGGTGCCCCGTCGATCGCATGGCCGCGACGACCACGCCGCGCGCCGTCAGAGAGGCGGCCGCGTCAGTAGCTGCATTCGTTGTCCGCCATGTAGTCGTGCACGGCGATCCTGCCGGCGATGATGTCCTGCTTGGCGCTCTCGACCCGCGCCTTCATCTCGGGCGTGATGAGCGACGCGTTGTGCTCGTCCAGCGCCCAGTCGACACCGCCCTCGGCGAGGCCGAGCACCTGGATGCCGGGCTGCCATTTGCCGTCCCGGGCGCCGCTGAAGGTGTTGTAGGCGGCGACGTCGACCCGCTTCAGCATCGAGGTCAGCATGGTGCCGGGATGCAGGTGGTTCTGGTTGGAATCGACGCCGATGGCATATTTGCCGTTGTCCTTGGCCGCCTGATAGACGCCGATGCCGGTGCCGCCGGCCGCCGCGAACACCACGTCGGCGCCGCGGTCGAACTGGCTCCTGGCCAGCTCCGAGCCCTTGGTCGGATCGTTCCAGGCCGCCGGCGTGGTGCCGGTCATGTTGACGTAGACGTCCGCGTCGGCGTCGACATGCTTCACGCCCTGCTCGTAGCCGCAGGCGAAGCGCCGGATCAGCGGGATGTCCATGCCGCCGACGAAGCCGACCTTGGCGGTCTTCGACGCCGCCGCCGCCAGCACGCCGACGAGGAACGAGCCCTCGTGCTCCTTGAACACCACCGACTGCACGTTCGGCAGGTCGACGACCATGTCGATGATGGTGAAACGGGTGTCGGGGAAGTCCTTGGCCACGGCCTCGATGGCCGGGGCCTGGGCGAAGCCGACGCCGAGCACCGGGTCGGAGCCGCGCTCGGCCATCTTGCGGACCGCCTGCTCGCGCTGGGTCGGGTTCTTGACCTCGAACTCGCGGTACTTGATGCCGGTTTCCTGGCGGAACTTCTCGACGCCGTTATAGACGCCCTCGTTGAAGGACTTGTCGAACTTGCCGCCCATGTCGAAGACCACGGCCGGCTTCAGGTCCGCCGCCGAGGCCGCGCCGGCGCCCGCCAGCATGGCCAGGGCGAAAATCGCCATACCCTGTTTCATTGTCTCGTCGCCGCTCCCTGTTGCGCTGCTCCCTGTCGCCGGGCTCTGACCACGCCTGGCCGCCGGCCGGCGCGTTTCCCGTTTCTTGCGCCATGCTAGCCGTTTATCTTGCCGAACTTCAATTGCGACACGCGATACCGAAGGTCGTGGACCGTGAGGGAAGGAACGCAAGTTGGACGACGTGGTGAGAATTCTGGACTTCCTGAAGCTGTCCGAACGCCTGAAGCTGGAACTGCGGCATAGCTGGCTGTCGAACGGCCGGCACGAGAGCGTCGCCGAGCATAGCTGGCAGATGGCGCTGATGGCCCTGCTGATGCACCGGCATCTCGAGGTCGAGATCGACCTGGAAAAGACCCTGAAGATGATCGTCGTGCACGACCTGGTCGAGGTCGAGGCCGGCGACGTGCCGTCGTTCGCCACCGGCGAAGCCATGGGACGGAAGGCCGCGCGCGAGGCGGCGGCGATGGAAAGCATCCGCCGTCGGTTGCCGGGTGCGATTGGCCGGGAAATCCAGGCGCTGTGGCAGGAATACGAGGCGAAGCGGAGCAACGAAGCCAAGTTCGCCGGCGCGCTCGACAAGCTGGAGGTGCAGGTCCAGCACAACCTGGCCGACATGGCGACCTGGGAGCCGGTCGAATACGACCTCGTCTACACCAAGATGGACGGCCCCTGCGCCTTCGACCCGTTCCTGACGGCGTTCTGCGCGGCCGTGAAGGCCCAGGCCGAAACCCGCATGCGCGAAACCGGTGTCGATCCGGATGACGTCAGGCGCCGCGTCGGAACGGTCAGAGCGCCTTGATCAGCGCCGGCAGCCGCGCCATGTCATCGAACTCGACGGCGCCTTCGGCCGCCAGCGGCCGTGAGAGAACGCCACCGACATAGCCGAATGTCGTCATGCCGGCGGCGCGGGCTGCCCGCACCCCCGGCAGGCTGTCCTCGATGACGACGCAGGCCGCCGGCGCCGCGCCCATGCGCGCGGCCGCGTGCAGGAACAGGTCCGGCCAGGGCTTGCCGCGCGCCACCATGGCGCTGTTGAAGATGCGTCCGTCGAAGCGGCCCCACAAACCGGTGAGACCGAGCGAGACCCGCATTTTTTCGATGCTGCCCGACGAGGCGACGCAGGTGGCATGTCCGTCCGCCGCGAGCGCATCGAGCGCGTCGGTCACGCCCGGCACGGCTTCCAGCTCGGCCTGGAACCCTGCATAGGTGCGTTCCTGCACTGCCGCCTCGAAGCCGGGCGGCACCGGTCGCCCGAACCGCTCCTCCAGCATGGCGAAACAGCGGTCAAGCGTCAGGCCGATGCATGTCCGGGCCACCTCGTCGAACGACAGGTCGAAGCCGGCCTCGTTCAGGCAATCGGTCAGCACCCGGTTGCACAGCGGCTCGCTGTCGACCAGAACCCCGTCGCAGTCGAAGATAATCAGGTCGGGCGTCATGGCCCGCTGCTTAGCAGGCCCTCACGCCGGCGCCAACGGCAAATCGCGGCGCCCCTGTTATCCGGCGGCGGCGCCTGTGAAGCAATCGCACCGATGCCCCCCAAGTCGTCATCCTGGCGAATGCCAGGATCCATTTTTGTTGTTCTTGCACAGGCTCGATGCCGCTGGATGCTGGCCTGCGCCAGCATGACGGCTTTGTTTTGGGTCGCAGGCAACTTCATCACAGCTTCCTCCGCCGGCATGACGACGGGGGAGGCGGGCCTTCGGCGGCTTCTCTATCTAGGCCCAGAGGCGTTCGCCTTCCTTGCCCTTGTAGAGGTCGGCGACGAATTCGCCGTAGCCGTTGAACAGCTTCGTCGGCACGCGCTTGCCGGTGCCGATCAGCTCTTCGGTCGCCTGGCTCCAGCGCGGGTGCGCCACCTCGGGGTTCACGTTGGCCCAGAAGCCATATTCCTTGCCCTGGATCTCTTCCCAGAAGCTGACCGGCCGCTTGTCGGTGAACTCGAAGCGGACGATCGACTTGATCGACTTGAAGCCGTATTTCCACGGCACCGCGAGGCGCAGCGGCGCGCCGAACTGCTTCGGCAGCGGCTTGCCGTAGATCCCGGTCACCAGGAAGGCGAGCTCGTTCGTCGCCTCCTCGATGGTCAGGCCCTCGACATAGGGCCAGGGATACCAGAACTGCTTCTGGCCCGGCGCCATGTCGGGATCGAGGAAGGTCTTCATGACCACGTATCTGGCGCCCGACAACGGCCGCGCCAGATCGACCAGCGCCTTCATCGGAAAGCCGGACCAGGGCACGGCCATGGCCCAGGCCTCGACGCAGCGGTGCCGGTAGAGCCGCTCCTCCAGCGGCATCTTGCCCAGCAGCGTGTCGATGTCGACGGTCTGCTCGCTCTCGACCATGCCGGCCAGCTCCACCGTCCAGGGCCGGATCTTCAGCTCCTGCGCCGCCCGGGCGATCCGCTTGTGCGAGCCGAACTCGTAGAAGTTGTTGTAGGTGCTGGCCACCATCTCGTCGGTGATGTCGCGGTCGAGCTCGTAGGCCGGATTGCGCATCACCGGATAGAGCCCGGCGGAGGGATCGGCATCGGCGGCGGCCGACCCACCGGCCGACATCAGCAGCGGCCCGCCGACGGCGATCGCGCCGGCGCCCAGCCCGGCGCCTTTGATAAAGCGCCGACGGTTCAGGAACTCCGATTCCGGCGTCGCCTCCGATTCCGGCAGTTCCCAGCCGCGTGGACGTTTGATCAGCATGGCAGCCCCATCTCCTGTTCGGCACGCGCGGCAGCGTCCGGCGCCCGCCGAACGCCGCGCGTTGCTGACATGAGACTAACCCGCCCGAAGATCAAAACAACCGCCGTTCAAGAAACCGTGACAGTCGCCCGTCCGCCGACGGCTTGTCCGGACCGGTAACGCGCAGGTTTTGACAGCGCCGGGGCAAGCTGTCATTTTGGCGTCATCAATGGCTGGGGTGCCTCCTGTACCGGGGGCTGAGAACACACCCATCGAACCTGATCTGGATCATGCCAGCGCAGGGAGCGGCCGCACCGCACCGAGATGCCTTCGCGACGGCCGGCTCCCCCATTAGGGAGACCTTAACCATGTCGCCGCGACACCGTCCCTCGTCATGCCCACCGATGAACCGCCGCGCCCTGCTGGGCGCGGGCGCCGCCGGCGCCGCGACCATCGCCGCCGCGCCGGCCATCGCCCGGGAACGCCATCGCTGGAACCTGGTGACCTCCTGGCCGAAGAACGCGCCCGGCCCCGGCACCACGGCGCGGCGCATCGCCGAGCGCATCACGCTGATGAGCGGCGGCCGGCTGACGGTCAAGCTCCATGCCGCCGGCGAGCTGGTGCCGGCCTTCGAGGTCTTCGACGCGGTCCGCCGCGGCGTCGCCCAGATCGGCCACAGCGCCTCGTTCTTCTGGGCCGGCAAGATCAAGGCCAGCCCCTTCTTCACCGCCGTGCCATTCGGCCTGACGCCGGACGGGCACAATGCCTGGATCTACCAGGGTGGCGGCCAGGAGCTCTGGGACACGCTCTACGCGCCATTCGGCGTGAAGCCGTTCCTGGCCGGCAATTCCGGCATGCAGATGGGCGGCTGGTGCCGCCGCGCGATCCGCACGCTTGATGACCTCAAGGGCCTGACCTACCGCATGCCCGGCCTCGGCGGCGAGGTCATGCGCCGGCTCGGCGCCACCGCCGTCAGCCTGCCGCCCGGCGAGATCCTGCCGGCCCTGCAGACCGGCGTCATCGACGGCGCCGAGTTCCTGGGCCCCTGGAGCGATATCGGACTGGGCCTGGCCAAGGCCGCGAAGTTCTACCATTGGCCCGGCTTCCACGAGCCCAACGGCTCGGCCGAATGCCTGGTCAACCGCGCGGCCTACGAGGCTTTGCCCGACGACCTGCGCGAGATCGTCGGCGCCGTCTGCGAGGCCGAGAACGCCCGCGGCATGGCCGAGGCCGACTGGATGAACGCGCTGGCGCTGGACGGCATCGAAAAGACCCACGGCATCACGCTGGTGCGCTTCGGGGACGATGTCCTGGCCGCCGCCCGCGCCGCCGCCGACGCGGTCCTGGCCGAGGCCGCGGCCGGCGACGCGGCGACCCGGCGGATCCACGAATCCTACATGGCCGCGCGCCGCCGCTCGGTCGCCTGGGGCCGGGTCGCGCGCCATGCCGTGCTGGATGCGCAACTGCGCTCCGCCGGCTGATCCGGACGCCAGCGCCATGACACCGGACGCAAGCCCCTGGCGGACGCTGCAGGC
>JANQKO010000182.1 GCA_028281075.1 Alphaproteobacteria bacterium
TTCCGATGTTGGTGAGGGCTGCGGATGGGGAACCACAGCCCTCGGCGCTCGCAGGGGGATGCAGCGCCAGGGGACGCACGACCAGCGGGTTTGGGGTCACCTGCCGGCCGGCCCGGCCGGCGTCAATCGAAATGCTGGAACGACGCTGGCCGGACCGTCAGCCTAGGCCGCCGGCGCAGGGCCAACATTGACCTTGATCAATAACCGCCGAATTTCCGCCGGGGGCGGCGCTGGTCCTCGCCAGGCCGCCCGGTCTACCATGCCGACCGCGTCGGGATCGCGGGCAGTGGAGGACATGAGGCATGCCGCAGCGCTGGAAACACCGGCCAGAGGGCTCGAACTGGGGGGACTTCGGTCCGGACGATCAGCTCGGCCGGCTGAACCTGCTGACGCCCGAAAAGGTCAAGCAGGGCGTCGCCGAGGTCCGCGCCGGCCTGTCCTTCTGTCTCAGCCTGCCGTTGAATCTGCCGGGCGGGAATCTGCTCAATCCGCGGCGCTACCCGCCGGTGCTGCGGCCGACCGAGCTCGACGGCACGCCCTTCATCAACTTCCCCGCCGCCCGCATGAACGCCGCCTATCCCGACATCATCAGCGACGATGCCGTGCTGTTGTGGACGCAGTATTCCAGCCAGTGGGACGCGCTGGCCCATGTCGGCCAGTATTTCGACGCCGACGGCGACGGCAAGCCGGAGGTGGTCTACTACAACGGCTATCGTGGCGGCGAGCACGTGGTCGGCCCCGTCGACTTCCATGACGGCGACCGGCCGACCGGCCGGGATTACACCGGCGTCTCGGCCCTCGGTATCGAGAACATGGCGGCCAAGCCGATTCAGGGCCGCGGCGTCATGATCGACCTGCGCGCCCATTTCGGCGACGACCGCCGGCACGTCACCCATGCCGACCTCCGCGACGTGATGGACGCCGACGGCGTCGTCGTCGAACCCGGCGACATGGTCTGCTTCCACACCGGCTTCGCCGACCGCATCCTGGACATGAACGGCGCGCCGGACGCCGAGGTCCTGCACCATGCCTGCGCGGCGCTGGACGGGCGCGATCCCGAACTGCTGCGGTGGATCACCGACAGCGGTGTCGCCGCCCTGATCGCCGACAACTATGCCGTCGAGGCGCACCCCTCGAGCCCCGGCGAGGGCGACTGCCACGCCATGCTGCCGTTGCACGAACACTGCCTGTTCAAGCTGGGCATTCCGCTGGGCGAGATCTGGCACCTGAGCGCGCTCGCCGCGTGGCTACGCTCGAACGGCCGTAACCGGTTCCTGCTGACGGCGCCGCCGCTGCGGCTTCCCGGCGCCGTCGGCTCGCCGGCGAACCCCGTCGCCACGGTCTGAGGGTCCGGCTCGAAACGAAACGCCTGATTGCGATTGGCTCTTCCTTTTTCGTCATCACCGGGCTTGCCCCGTTGATCCAAAACGACGCCTTGGGTAGGTGCCGCCTGGATTGCCGGATCAAATCCGGCAATGACCAAATGGTGAGGTCTTTCGCCAAATAGCGACATCACTGGCCACTTTTCGGGCGGACTCCGAGGATGCGGACCGGCATCGGGGCGGCCGTTAACGTTCAATTGTCAACCTTGGAAACCACTTTCACGGTTCCTTAAATACTCGGCAACCAAACTCGGTCCGCGCGACCGTCGACCGAGGTCCCCCGATACTGGCGGGCCGCGGCGGTCGGCGCAGCCGCGACGCAAGCCGCGCCGCCTGCCGACCTGGACGTCCGATGTATGTAGAACAGTCTCTCCGGCCCATCGACGACGAAGCCCGTCGGCTGTTCGAGCTCGCGCGGGAAAAGACCAAGACGGGCCGCGCGTCGCTCTATGACGCGATCAGCGACCTGTTCGAGCGGCGCGGCGAAGAGCTGGACGAACGCGAACGCGAGCTGATGCTGGAGATCCTGCGGCAGTTGAGCCGCGAGGTCGAGATGTCGGTCCGCAAGAAGCTCGCGTCCCGGCTGGCCAAGCGCATCGACGCGCCCTACGACCTGATGGTGATGCTGGCGAACGACCGGATCGAGGTCGCCCACGACATCCTGGTCGAAAGCACGGTCATCCGCGACGCCGAGCTGATCGAGGTTATCCGCCACCGGACCTCGCAGCACCAGCTCGCCGTGGCCGTGCGCAAGGATATCAGCGAGGACGTCAGCGGCGCGCTGGTCGACAACGGCAGCGAAGACGTCATCGTCACGTTGCTGAACAATCCCGACGCCCAGATTTCCACCACGGTCATGGAGCACCTGGTCGAGGAATCGCGCCGCGTCGACCGCTACCAGAATCCGCTGGTCAAGCGCCAGGACCTGCCCAACCGCCTGGCGGCGAAGATGTGCAACTGGGTATCCGCGGCCCTGCGCATGCACATTATCGAGAATTTCGATATCGACGTTCACGACCTCGATGACGAGATCGCCCAGGCCGTCGGCGAGATCACCAAGAGCGACCGCCGGCGGCCGGCGGACGAGGACGCCGTCGACACGGCCGCCCAGAAGCTCATCGACAAGCTCTATGACGCCGGTGAGCTGAGCCCCAGATTTGCCGTCAAATCGCTCAGCCAGGGCCAGATCACGCTGTTCGAGCTGTCGATCGCCAAGCTGACCGGGCTGCGCATCCGGCTGACCCGGCGCATCATCTACGAGCCGGGCGGCGAGGGCCTGGCGGTGGCCTGCCGCGCCATCGGCGTCGACCGGGCGGTGTTCGTGTCGATGTACCGCCTGAGTCGCAAATCCCGCCCGAAGCTGGAAGATCCGACCGACGCCGATATCCGGCGCCTGGTCGAGTTCTATGACCGGGTCAGCGCCGACGACGCCCAGCTATTGCTACGTAAATGGCTGCGCAATCCGGACTATGTCGCCGCCGTGCGCGACCTGTTCGAAGAACACTAACCGCCCTTAACCATGGGATTCGGCGGCCTGGCGCCGAGCCTGCAATATCCCTTCACCCGTTAGGGGCGAAATCCCGTTCCCGCATCGCTATATTGGCCGGGAGGCCGATTGCGAATAAGGTCGCTGAAAATACGGGATATGATCCGCGGCGGTCGACCGCGGACACGGGGTGATACAGGCCAATGATCGATCCGTTCGGGCGTCACATCTCCTATCTGCGCGTGTCCGTCACGGACCGCTGCGACTTCCGCTGCGTCTACTGCATGGCGGAGGACATGACATTCCTGCCGAAGAAGGACGTCCTCAGCCTCGAGGAGCTGGACCGGCTGTGCAGCGCCTTCGTCGCCAAGGGCGTGCGCAAGCTCAGGCTGACCGGCGGCGAGCCGCTGGTGCGGCGGGACATCATGTGGCTGTTCCGCCAGCTCGGGCGGCACCTGGGATCGGGAGCGCTCGACGAGTTGACGCTCACCACGAACGGCAGCCAGCTCTCGCGGTTCGCCGGCGAACTGCACGATTGCGGCGTGCGCCGGGTGAACGTCTCGCTCGACACGCTCGACCCGGACAAGTTCCTGGCCATCACCCGCTGGGGCAAGCTCGACAAGGTCATGGCCGGCATCCGGGCGGCCCGGGCGGCCGGCCTGGCGGTGAAGATCAACGCCGTCGCGCTCAAGGGCGTGAACGAGCACGAGATCGACGACATGATCCGCTGGTGCGGCGACGAGGGTCTCGACCTGACGCTGATCGAGACCATGCCCATGGGCGATATCGACGGCGACCGCACGGACCAGTATCTGCCGCTGTCGCTGGTGCGCAGCCGCCTGATGGAACACTGGATGCTCGACGACATCGACTACCAGACCGGCGGGCCCGCGCGCTATGTCCGCGTGCGGGAGACCGGGCGTCGGCTCGGCTTCATCACGCCGATGACCCACAATTTCTGCGAGTCCTGCAACCGCGTGCGCCTGACCTGCACCGGCACGCTCTATATGTGCCTCGGGCAGGACGATGCCGCCGACCTGCGGGCGCCGCTGCGGACCGGCGATGACGGCGTGCTGGCCGACGCGATCGACGAGGCCATATCGCGCAAGCCCAAGGGCCACGATTTCATCATCGACCGCCGGCGCAACCGCCCCGCCGTGGCCCGTCACATGAGCGTCACCGGCGGCTGACGTACGGTCATTCGAGATTGATGCGGTGCGCGTAGCCGTCGCCGTCGGTGACGGTGATCTGCGCGAAGCCGAGCATCTTGGCGAGATCGAAGAAGGTAAAGAAGTCCTCGACCGCGAGGTTCCGGAACAGGGTCGTGGTGCGCGCCTGCGCCGTTAGCTGCGCCAGCACGCCGCGGGCCCGGAACAGCGTCGCGAAGCTGTCATCATGCAGGCCAATGATGATCAGCTTCTCGGCCGCCGCGCCCTTGGCGAACAGCGCGTAGCGGGGCGGATAGTCCCGCCCCATCTGCTCGGCCGTGTGCGCGCTGACGAAGCCGAGGCGGACTTCCCGGTCGGCGTCTGGCATCGTCTGCGCGCGGGCGCGATAGGTCTCTTCCGACATGATGTCGGGATAGTAATAGCCGGCATGCCGGTCCTCGGCGATGGCGGCGGCCGGCCAGATCGCGGCGATCAGCAGCGCGGTGCCGGCTGCCCGGCGCAGAAGCTTGCTAGCGGTCATGTGACATACCCTCGGCGACGCGTGAACGGCCATTATGGCCGCGCCCGGGCCCGGACGCCATGCCGGCCTGACGGCATCGGCCGGGTTCGCTATACTGCGCCGGCGGCGGCGCTGTCGTTGCTTCTTCTTGGGGGAACCGGGTGTCCGAACAACGCAAGATCGCCTTCGTCGCCAGCGGTTCGCCGCAATCCGACGAAGCCCTTGAAAGCCTGCGCAACCGCTATCCGCACGTGGCGCCGGAAGATGCCGACGTCATCGTCGCGCTGGGCGGCGACGGCTTCATGCTGAAGACCCTGCACGAGTTCATGACGCTGAAGAAACCGATCTACGGCATGAACCGCGGCACCATCGGCTTCCTCATGAACAAGTTCCGCATCGGCGGCCTGGTGGAACGGCTGAACGACGCCAAGCCCACGGTGCTGCACCCCCTGCGCATGGCGGTCGAGGACAAGGAAGGCCGGCATCACGAGGCGCTGGCGATCAACGAGGTCTCGGTGTTCCGCGAGACGCGCCAGGCGGCCAAGATCGAGATCTCCATCGACGGCACGGTCAGGATGCCCGAGCTGATCTGCGACGGCGTGCTGGTGGCGACGCCGGCCGGCAGCTCGGCCTACAACCTGTCGGCGCACGGACCGATCATCCCGCTCGACGCCGGCACGCTGGCGCTCACACCGATCAGCGCCTTCCGGCCGCGGCGCTGGCGCGGCGCCCTGCTGCCGCGCAGCGCCAGGGTTCATTTCGAGATCCTGGAGGGCCGCAAACGGCCGGTCAGCGCCGTCGCCGACAATACCGAGTTCCGGGACGTGATGTCAGTTAGCGTCGAGGAAGACGCCTCGATCGATCTGTTCATGCTGTTCGACGCCGAGCACAGCCTGGAAGAGCGAATCCTGAACGAGCAGTTCGTGCCGTAGCGCTTTGACCACCGCCGCCATGAACCGATATCGCATCCGTCGAGACGCTCCTCAGGATAAGGGAAAACATTGATATCAAACGACAACCTCATCCTGAGAGCCTGTGAAAGAATCGCACCGAAGCTACCCAGGTTGTCATCCTGGCGAAGGCCAGGATCCACGTTTGTTGTTTTTCAACAGGTTGC
>JANQKO010000185.1 GCA_028281075.1 Alphaproteobacteria bacterium
ATGCGCGCACAGGGCCCGCTTCTCTTTTCGGCCGTCGGCATGCTGCTGGTCGGCGCGGTCGTCCTGACACCGACGGCCGGCCGGACCCAGAGCAACGCCCCGGCGCCCGATGCACTCGCATTCGAGGTGCTGCGCAAGGGCAAGCCGATCGGCACCCACACCATCGCGTTCACGCCGAATGGCGACCGGCTGCAGGTCGACATCGATATCAGGCTCGACGTCAAGTTCCTGATGTTCAACGCCTACAGCTACCGGCACAGAAACCAGGAGATCTGGCGCGACGGCCGCCTGGTCCGGATCGAGACGAAGACCGACGACGACGGCGAGGACTTCTTCGTCCGGGGCCGCGCCAACGGCCAGGGGTTCGAGGTCGACGGCAGCGGCGGCAAGGCGGTCGCGCCGGCCGGCATCATCCCGACCAGCTATTGGGACCCGGCGATCGTCACGCGGAACGAGCTGCTGAACACGCAGACCGGCGAACTGATGGAGGTGTCGGTCGCGCCGGGCGACGAAACCGAATTCCGCGTCGGCGACCGCACGGTCAGCGCCCGCCATTACGTGATGTCCGGGGACCTCGATCTCGAGCTCTGGTACGACCCGGCGGGCACGCTGACGCGGATCCGGTTCGAGGCCAGTGACGGGTCGACCATCGATTACCGCCCGATGACGGCGGGGCAAAAGTGACCGGACCGTCGCGCCGGGCCCGCCATGCCGGCTGACGGCTGCGTCTGGATAACCGGCGCCAGCACCGGCCTCGGCCGCGCCGTTGCCTTGCGTTTCGCCGCCGGCGGCCACCGCGTCGCGGCCTCGGCCCGCGGCCTCGAGCAGTTGCGGTCCCTCGCGGACGAGGCCGGCGGCGGGGTCACGCCAAGGCCGCTCGATGTCACCGACCGCGCGGCGACGGCGGCGGCCATCGCCGAGATCGAGGCGGCGCACGGCCCGATCGGCATCGCCATTCTGAACGCCGGCACGCACCTGCCGATGGCGGCCGAGAGCTACGGCGCCGATACCGTCGGCAAGCTGCTCGACGTCAACGTCATGGGCGTGGCCCACGGCCTCGAAGCGCTCCTGCCGCGCATGATCGAGCGCCGCGCCGGCACCGTCGCCGTGGTCTCCTCGGTCGCCGGCTATCGCGGCCTGCCGACGGCGGCGGCCTACGGCGCCAGCAAGGCGGCCCTGATCAACATGTGCGAGAGCCTGAAGCTGGAGCTGGACCGGCACGGCGTGCGCATCGTCCTGATCAATCCGGGCTTCATCGATACGCCGCTGACCGCCAGGAACCCGTTCCCGATGCCGTTCCTGATGCCGGCCGACAAGGCGGCCGAGCGCGTCTATCGCGGATTGATTCATGGTCGTGGCTTCGAGATCACCTTTCCGCGCCGCTTCACCTGGCTGCTGAAGCTGCTGCGGATGCTGCCCTATGGCCTCTATTTCGCGGCAACACGGAAGACACTGCCGTGACGACAGCCGATCTTGACGCGGCGATGGCGGCCTACGAAGCCTATTTCGCCGACCTGACGCCGGCATCGGTGGCCGATCTGCGCGCGCTGGCGGTCGGCGACATGCGGTTCCGCGATCCCTTCAATGACGTACAGGGCATCGACAAGGTCATCCGCCTGCTGCGGGCATCGTTCGAAGACACCATCGGCATGCGCTTCGAATTCATCGACCGCGCGGTGTCGGGCCGGGTCTGCTACTACCGCTGGCGCTGCCTGTTCACGCCGAAACGCCTGCCGAAGTCCGGGATCTGGACCTTCGACGGCATGAGCGAGGTGGCCTTCGACGACGCGGGACGGGTGGTCTCGCACATCGACCACTGGGACGCCTCGACCCAGTTCTATGCCAGGCTGCCGGTCATCGGCGCCCTGATCCGCCTGGTGCGCCGCCGGCTCGCCGTCGACTAGCGCGTTTTTCGTTCATACGGCACCGGCCCGGCCCAAAGTCCGCGTGAGCGGAAAACGCTCTAACCGGCCGCCCGGGCCGCGGCGCGGCGTTCGATCCGGGCGCGCAGCCGCGCCTGGCGCCGGGCGTCGATGGGATAGCCCCAGATGAAGGCGATCGCGCAGAGCTTGATGACGATGGGCGCGCCGCCATAGAGCAGCGACAAGGCCAGCAGCGCGCCGGCGTCGTTGTCGCCGGCGGCCTCGAAACCGGCGAGATCCAGCAGCGGGAACGCCAGCCCGACCGCCAGCGCCAGCGCCAGCTTGGTCGCCATGCTCCAGAGCGCGAAGTAGAGCCCGGTCCGCTGCGCGCCCGACCGCAGCGTATCGAGGTCGACGACATCGGCCTGCATCGACGCCGGCAGGGCCAGGTCGGCGCCGAGGCAGAAGCCCGTCAGAACGCAAACGGCCATGAACGGCCAGACGTCGCCCGGCCCGAGAAACGGCACGGCGGCGAAGAACAGGCAGGTCACGGCCATGCCCACCGACCAGCTCCGGTGCTTGCCGAAGCGATAGCTGATCCGCAGCCAGAGCGGCACCGACAGCACGCCGCAGAGGAAATAGACCAGCAGCAGCAGGCCGGCCTGGGCCGGCGACGCCAGCACGTTCTCGACGAACAGCAGGAACAGCGTCGCGGTGAAGCCGTTGGCCGTCCCGTTCAGCAGATAGGCCAGCAGCAGCCGGCGGAACGGTCCGTTTCGCCAGATCAGGCGCAGTCCCTGGCGAAGGTTGACCGACGTGACCGACCTGACCGCCGGCTCCGGCACGAACAGCAGCGCCAGCAGCATGGTCAGCGGCAGCCCGACGCCGACAAACATCGCCAGCACTTGCAGCGTCTCGGCCTTGCCGCCGCCGACGATGTCCATGACTTCCGGCAGCACCGCCGGCAGCGCGGCGGCCAGCACCGTGCCGAGCACGACGCAGGCCTCCCGCGCGCCGACCACGCGCGTGCGCTCGTTATAGTCGCCGGAGAGCTCGGCGCCCCAGGCCGTATACGGCAGCAGCACCAGCGTCCAGCCGACATAGAGCGCCAGCGTCCAGCCCAGCAGATAGCCGGCCCCGACCGCCTCTGGCGGCACGAACAGCAGATAGATCGCCACCACGATCAGCGGCACGCCGGCCACGATCCACGATTTCCGGCGTCCCCAGCGGAACGCGATCCGGTCGCTGAAGAAACCGACCAGCGGATCGGACACCACGTCGAACAGCCGCGCGAACAGCAGCACCCCGCCGACCACCGTCAGCCCCAGCCCGAGGTCCTGGGCGTAGAACGCCGGCAGGTAGATGTAGATGGGCAGGGTCAGCGCGGCCAGCGGCAGGCCGGGCAAGGCATAGAACAGCAATTGCCTGAACGGCAGGCGCGCGGCGGGCGCCGCCCGGCCATCGCTAGTCACGCGCCAGGGCCAGTTGTTTCACGTCGGTGAAGTCGGCCCGGAAGCCGGCCTCGCAATAGGCCAGGTAATACTCCCACATGCGCCGGAAACGCAGATCGAAGCCGAGCGGTTCGATCTGCGGCCATGCCGCGAGGAAGCGAGCGCGCCAATCGGCCAGCGTCCGGGCATAGTCGCCGCCATAGTCGCGGTCGTCGCACCAGCGCAGGCCCGCGGCCCGCGCCTGCCGGCGCAGGTGCGCCGGCGACAGCAGGCAGCCGCCCGGAAAGATATAGCGCTGAATGAAATCGGCCTTGCTGCGATAGGCATCGAAATACCTGTCGGCCATGGTGATCACCTGGATGCCGGCGACGCCGCCGGGTTTCAGGCAGTCGCGGACCTTCGCGAAGAAGGTCGGCCAGTACTTCTCGCCGACGGCTTCCAGCATCTCGATGGAGGCGACGCGGTCGAAGCCGCCGCCGACGTCGCGGTAATCCTGCAGACGAATGTCGACCTTCTCGGCGAGGCCGTTCTCGAACATCCGCTGTTTCGAATAGTCATGCTGCTCGCGCGAGATCGTCAGGCCGGTAACGCGGCAGCCGATATGCCGGGCCGCGAACTCGGCGAACCCGCCCCAGCCGCAGCCGATCTCCAGCACGTGGTGATCGGGGCCGATCCCCGCCGCCTCGGCGAGGCGGGCGTATTTCCGATGCTGCGCCGCCTCCAGGCTGTTGGCGCCGCTGCCGTAGACGGCCGACGAATAGGTCATGCTCGCGTCCAGCCAGCGGCTGTAGAACGCGTTGCCCAGGTCATAGTGGTGCGCGATGTTGCGCCGGCTGCCGGAGCGCGAGTTCGGCCGCAGCAGGTGCAACACGCGGTTCAGCAGCCGCTGCATCAGCTTGCCGCGCAGCATCTCGTCGTCGAACACCGCCTCATTGCGGGCCGCGAAGTAGAGCAGGGACATCAGATCAGGGGTATCGAACGCGCCGTCCATGTAGCTTTCGCCGAAGCCCACGCCGCCGCCCAGAAGCAGCCGCCGCGGCGCCTGTTCGTTGCGCAGCAGCATTTCCCCTTCCGGGCCGTCTTCCGGTCCCTGCATCCGATAGCGCCGGCCGTCCGGCAACCGCACGGTCAGCGCGCCGTAGCGGACCTGCGTGCTGATGGCCAGAAACAGGCGCGTCAGGCGCCGGACGTTCCGCACCTGCAAGCCGTCACGGATCGTTTCCAGCATCGCCGGGTCGTCGCCACGGCGGGCAATCGCCACGTCCAACGCCATCGCTATTCCGCCGCGCCGGCCAGTCGTGCGTCCGCCGGCGTCGCCGGCCGTTCGCCGCGCGGACCGTACGACGCCTGGCGATCGGGGGCCGGCGGCCTCCCATGGTACGTCGCTCCCTTGAGCCAGATCCACAACGCCTCCCAGTGGATCGCCGAGATGATCTTAAGGGTCATGAGCGGATACTGGCAAAAGGCTTTCAGCAGCGTGGCGTCGCGCAATCCGGCCCGCCGGCCGGTCATGGAAGCGACGAGTTGCGGTCCCTGCGGCACGCTTTGGCGGATGACGATCGACAGGTCTTCCGCCGGCGGCCGGATCATGAAGCGGTAGTCGGCCTGCATGCCGATGAACGGCGAGACATGGAAATGCTTGGCGCAGCCCTGACGCACCCGCGTCCCGTCGGCGTCCTCGGGCAGGGGCAGGACATAGCAGTGCTGCTCGCCGAAGGTGTTCTTGACCTCATAGACGATGGCCCGCAGCCGGTCGGCGGCGTCATGGCAGAAGAAGACGCTCAACGGATTGAAGACGTAGCCCAGGATGCGCGGATAGCACAGCAGCGAGATCCGGCCGCCTTCCAGATCGATGCCGTCGCCAGCCAGCAGCGCCTCGACCCAGGGCCGCAGCGGCCCGCCGTCGCGACGGCCGTGGTCCTTGTCGTGAAAGCTGAACAGGTTGAAGCGGTTGTGCGAGAACAGCCGCAGCCGCGACGCGTCCTCGCCGAGGCGGTCGATGTCGAGCCAGACCGAAAACACGCGATAGCTGAAGCGGTGCCGGAACGGCCGCAGCCGGTGGTGCATGACACGGCCGAAATAGAGGCTGGAACCGGCCTCGGTCATCCTCGCTAGTCTCCCGCCGCGGCGATCGTCAGGCGATCATGCCATGGCCGGGGCGGCGGCGACAGCAGCCGGCGCCGGCCGCCCAGCCACGGCCGCCTGGCGCCCAGCGCCTCGGCGACCTCGAGACCGGCGGTGAAGGCGTCCTCGTGGAAGCCATAGCCGAAATAGCTGCCGCAGAACCAGACCCGGTCAGCGCCCTGCAGCCGGTCGAGGCGACGCTGCGCCGCCAGCGCGGCGGCGTCGAACAGCGGATGCGTGTAGGTCATGTCCGCCAGGACCAGCTCGTCGCGCGGCCGCCGGGTCGGGTTGACGGTGGCGAACAGGGGACAGGCCGGATCGATGTTCTGCAACCTGTTCATCCAATAGGTCAGGGACACCCTGTCTCCGCAATGTTCCAGCGCTTCGGCGGCATAGTTCCAGCTCGACCAGACCCGCCGGCGGCGCGGCATCAGGGCGGCGTCGCGATGCAGCACGACGCGGTTCGGCTGGTAGGAAAAGGCGCCCAGCAAGGCCCGCTCGTCCGCCGTCGGTTCGGCCAGCATGGCCAACGCCTGGTCGGCATGGCTGGCGATGACGACATGGTCGAAGCGCCGGTGCCGGCCGCTTTCGTCCCGTACCAGCACGCCGTCCGGCTCCCGCTTCACGGCGGCGACGGGGGTGTTCAGCAGAAGCTGCCCCGGCGTCGCCCGCAACAGGCGCTCGACATAGCTGCGGCTGCCGCCGGTCACCGTGCGCCATTGCGGCTGGTCGTCGACCGTCAGCAGGCCGTGGTTGCCGAAGAAGCGGACGAACGACTCGGCCGGGAAGCGCAGCATGCCGTCGATCGAGCACGACCAGATCGCCGCGCCCATGGGCAGCAGATACCAGCGCCGGAACGGCGCGCCATAGCCGCCGGCGTCCAGATAGTCGCCGAGCGACAGTCCGGCCAGGCGGCCCGCCGCCAGATCCGGCGCGGCGGACCGGTTGAACCGCAGCAGGTCCAGCAGCATGGCGATGAAACGCGGCCGGGCCAGGTTGCGCGCCTGCGCGAACACCGTCATCAGGTTGGTGCCGGCCCATTCCAGGCCGCCGCAATCGGTGTGCACCGAGAACGACATGTTGCTGTCCTCGGTGGCGACGTCGAGATGCCGGAACAGCGCCGTCAGGTTCGGGTAATTGGGTTCGTTGTAGACGATGAAGCCGGTGTCGACCGGTATCCGGCCGTCCCGCCAGGCCACGTCATGGGTATGGCAATGGCCGCCGGCATGCCCGCCGGCCTCGAAGATCGTGACCTCGTGTTCGCTCGACAGCAGCCACGCCGCGCCGAGACCGGCGGCACCGCTGCCGACAACCGCAATACGCATAAGCTAAGCAGCCCCCCTGGTGATCGTCTTGTACGCGGCGAGCGCCCGGTCGCGGGCAACGCCGTGATCAACGATTCGATGTGGATAGGTTTCGCCCAATTTGACATCCGATTGCAACAGCATCGCGTCCGGCGCGGTCCATGGCCGGTGGATATGGCTGTCGGGAAGGGCCGACAATTCCGGCACCCAGCGGCGGATGTAGGCGCCGTCGGGATCGAAGCGCTCGCCCTGCAGCACCGGATTGAAGATGCGGAAGTAGGGTGCCGCGTCCGCGCCCGATCCCGCCACCCACTGCCAGCCGGCGGCGTTGTTGGCGAGATCGGCGTCGACCAGCGTGTCCCAGAACCAAGCCTCGCCGTGACGCCAGTCGATCAGCAGGTCCTTGATCAGGAACGAGGCGGCGACCATCCGCACCCGGTTGTGCATCCAGCCGGTCCGCCAGAGCTGGCGCATGCCGGCATCGACGATGGGATAGCCGGTCCGGCCGCGCTGCCAGGCGGACAGCAGCGCCGAATCGTCGGCCCAGGGAAAGCGGTCGAAATCGGCACGCAGGTTCTGCTCCGGCAGGCCCGGGAAATGGAACAGCAGGTGGTGGCAGAACTCGCGCCAGCCGACCTCGCTCAGGAACTTCGTGGCGGCCGCCGCGTCGTCGCCGGTGGTCCGGTGCGCGACGGCGTGCCAGATCGCGCGCGGGCTGATCTCGCCGAAATGCAGGTAGGGCGACAGGCGCGAGGTGACGTCGACGGCGGGCTGGTCCCGCCGCGCGGCATAGCCGGGCAGGGCATCCGCCAGGAACGCGCGCAGGCGGTCGCGGGCGCCGGCTTCACCTGGCGTCCAGGCGTCCCGCAGGCCGCCGGCCCAATCCGGCCGGGTCGGCCTGAGGCCCCAGTCGGCCAGGCTGTCGCCCGCCGGCGTGCCGGCATGGCCCCGGATACGTTCGGGCGCCGGGACCGGCGCCGACGGCTCGGGCAGCCGCAGGCAGGCCTTCCAGAACGGGGTGAACGCCTTGTAGCGGTCACCGGCCCGGTTGCGCACCTCCCAGGGCTCGAACAGAAGACCGCCGTTGAAGCTTTCGGCGTCGACGCCAAGCGCGCGCAGATCCGCCTTGAGGCGGCGGTCGCGGTCGGTGGCGTGGGGTTCGTAACAGCGGTTCCAGAACACCGCGGTGGCGCCCGTCGCGCGAACCAGCGCCGGGACGACCTCGACGGCGTCGCCGGACCGCAGCAGCAGCGGCGCCCCGCGCGCGGCGAGGTCGGCCGCCAGGCGCTCCAGGCTGCCATGCAGCCACCAGCGGCTGGCGGCGCCGGGACGCCAGCGCGCCGGCGTCTCGTCGTCAAGGACGAAAACCGGCAGCACCGGCCGGCCGCTGGCCACGGCGGCGGCCAATGACGGGTTGTCGGAAAGGCGGAGGTCCTGACGGAACCAGACAATGACGGGATGGTCGACCAAAATGTCCGTTCTCTGCCACGCAAGGAAAGAGCGCAAACAACGCCCGGCGACAAACTACGCTCTTCTACGAGCTTTCGCTGGGTTCAGATCACGGAAACCGAATAGACGGACGGAGCTCGCGGGCTGTTGAAAAAGCCGCGATACCGGCGCCAGCATGCTTCGCGACGACGCTTCGCGCCTCCTCAACATAAGGGTAAGTTGTTGAATCCAACAGATTCCTCATCCTGAGAGCCTGTGAAAGAATCGCACCGAAGCTACCCAGGTTGTCATCCTGGCGAAGGCCAGGATCCACGTTTGTTGTTTTTCAACAGGTTGC
>JANQKO010000187.1 GCA_028281075.1 Alphaproteobacteria bacterium
CTGGCCGACGAGCCGACGGGCAACCTGGACCAGGAAACCGCCGGGATCGTCTTCGACGCCCTGTTGTCGCTGGCTCGGGACCGCGGGCTCGCCGCCGTCATCGCGACCCATAACGAGGATCTGGCCGGGCGCATGGACCGGACCCTGCGCCTGCAGAACGGCTTGCTGGTCGACGCGTAGTTATCCACCGGTATTTTCGTCGCCGTGTGTTGGCGGCTATTGGTGGCCGTGGGATCATTCGCGCTGGCCCGTCGATTCTCTGCCCCGTGTCAGGTCCCATGCCGCATGCCGACTTCGTCCATCTGAGAGTTCATAGCGCTTACTCGCTGTCCGAAGGCGCGCTGCATCTGAAGGATCTGGGCAGGCTGTGCGTCGAGGCGGCGATGCCGGCGGTGGCCATCACCGACACCGGCAACCTGTTCGGCGCGCTGGAATTCTCCGACGTCGTGGCCGGGCAGGGGGTGCAGCCGATCGTCGGCTGCCTGATCGCGCTGGCCCGCGAGGAGACGGCGAACGGACGCGGCAACGGCAACGGCCAGAACGCCCGGCGGCCGGAACCGGACCGCATCGTCCTGCTGGCGCAGGACGAGACGGGTTACGAGAACCTGCTGAAGCTGTCGTCGAAGGCGTTTCTGGAGACCGACGCCGGCGAGACGGCCCAGGTGGCGCTGGACGATCTGCGCCGCCATGCCGACGGCGTGATCCTGCTGACCGGCGGCGCCGGCGGGCCGCTCGGCCGCCTGCTGCTGGAAGGCCAGGCAGCGGCGGCCGCGGCGCTGGCGGCCGAGTTCGCGGCGATCTATGACGGCCGCTGCTATGTCGAGATCCAGCGCCATGGCATGGACGCGGAGGCCCTGAGCGAGCCCGGGCTGCTGCAGATCGCCTATGACCTCGAGCTGCCGCTGGTGGCGACCAACGATGTCTATTTCGCCACGCGCGACATGCACGAGGCGCACGACGTGCTGCTCTGCATCGACCAGGGCGCGACCATCGGCGTCGAGGAGCGGGTGCGCGTCACGCCGGAGCACTATTTCAAGTCGGCGGCCGAGATGCGCGAACTGTTCGCCGACCTGCCGGAGGCGATCGACAATACGTTGGTGGTCGCCTGCCGTTGCGCCTACCGGGCGCCGGAGCGCGATCCGATCCTGCCCAGCTTTGGCGACGGCGCCGGCGAGGACGAGCCGACCCTGATGCGCCGCATGGCCGAGGAGGGGCTGGAGGCCCGGCTGGAGGCGCACGTGTTCGACCCGGAGATGGACGACGCGGCGCGGGCCGCGGCGGCCGGGCCCTATCGCGAACGGCTCGCCTTCGAGCTCGACGTCATCATCTCCATGGGCTTCGCCGGCTACTTCCTGATCGTCGCCGACTTCATTCAGTGGGCGAAGGCGCACGGCGTGCCGGTCGGTCCGGGCCGCGGCTCCGGCGCCGGCTCGGCCGTGGCCTGGGCGCTGAAGATCACCGACCTCGATCCGCTGCAGTTCAACCTGCTGTTCGAGCGCTTTCTCAACCCCGACCGGATCTCGATGCCGGACTTCGACATCGATTTCTGCCAGGAGAAGCGCGACCGCGTGATCCACTACGTGCAGGAAAAGTACGGCCACCGGCAGGTCGCCCAGATCATCACCTTCGGAAAGCTGCAGGCCCGCGCGGTGCTGCGCGACGTCGGCCGGGTGCTGGAGATGCCCTACGGCCAGGTCGACCGGCTGTGCAAGCTGGTGCCCAACAATCCGGCCAATCCGGTGACGCTGGCCCAGGCCATCGACGGCGAACAGCGGCTGCGCGAGGAGCGCGACGGCGATCCGACGGTGCAGCGGCTGATCGATGTCTCGCTGCGGCTCGAGGGCCTGTACCGCCATGCCTCGACGCACGCGGCCGGCGTCGTCATCGGCGACCGGCCGCTGGAAGAGCTGGTACCGCTCTATCGCGATCCGCGCTCGGAGATGCCGGTCACCCAGTTCAACATGAAGTGGGTCGAGCGGGCCGGACTGGTGAAGTTCGACTTCCTGGGCCTGAAGACGCTGACCGTGCTGGACCGCGCCGTCGCCCTGGTGCGCGCGCATGGCGGCGCGATCGACCTCGACCGCCTGCCGCTCGATGACGTCAGAACCTACGAAATGCTGCAGCGGGCCGAGGCCGTCGGCGTGTTCCAGTTTGAAAGCGGCGGCATGCGCGACCTGCTGCGGGACTCGCAGCCCAGCAACATCGAGGACCTGATCGCGCTGGTCGCCCTCTATCGGCCGGGGCCGATGGAGAACATCCCGAAATACATCGCCTGCAAGCATGGCCGCGACAAGCCCGAGTTCCTGCACGAGACCATCGAGCCGGTGGTCGCCGACACCTACGGCGTGATCATCTATCAGGAGCAGGTGATGCAGATCGCGCAGGTCTTCGCCGGCTACAGTCTTGGCCAGGCCGATCTGCTGCGGCGCGCCATGGGCAAGAAGATCAAGGCGGAGATGGACGCCCAGCGCGACGACTTCGTCAACGGAGCGATGGAACGCGGGGTTAAGCGCGACCGCGCAGCTTATGTCTTCGATCTAGTCGACAAGTTCGCCGGCTATGGCTTCAACAAAGCGCACTCCGCCGCCTATGCCCTGGTGGCCTATCAAACGGCGTATTTGAAGGCGAATTATCCCCTGGAGTTCCTAGCGGCGTCGATGTCCCTCGACA
>JANQKO010000213.1 GCA_028281075.1 Alphaproteobacteria bacterium
GCCACCCATAGAATACTGTCGTTGGGTGGCCGGGTGGGGGCGCGGGCCGGCAAGGCCACCAACAATGAGCCGACAGGCACGTTGTCAGAAACTCTCTAAGCCGGCCGGCGCAGGGCCAGGGTTGGCCAGTCGCCCAGCGTGATCCGATACCACGGCGAGAAACCAAAGGCGCGGTAGGCCGAGAGGACCTGCCGCTCCTGGCTTTTCAGCAGCCCGCTCAAGACGATGCAGCCGTCCCGGTCGCTGGCGGCCGAGACCGCCGGTGCCAGCCGGACCAGCGGCCGCGCCAGGATGTTCGCGACGATCAGGTCATAGGCCCGGCGGCGGCGCGGGACGATGCCGTCCGCCGCGAAGACGCCGACCAGCCGTCCGACATGGTTGTGACGGGCATTCTCCCGCGCCGTCGCCACGGCGACCGGATCGATGTCGCTGGCCAGGACCGGCCGCCGCCAGCGGCGGGCCATGGCGATCGCCAGCACGCCCGAACCGCAGCCCAGGTCGAGACAGCGGCGGTAGCGCCGCCGGCGGGCCAGCCGGTCCAGCATCAGCAGGCAGCCCCGCGTGGTCTCGTGCCGGCCGGTGCCGAACGCCTGTCCGGCCTCCAGCTCGATGGCGATGGCGCCGGCCGGCGCCGTGCCCCGGTCGTGCCGGCCGTGGACGTGGAACCGGCCGGCCGAAATCGGCGGCTGCGCCGTCTGCGACCGCGAGACCCAGTCGACTTCCGGCACCGCCGTCACGCGCAGTTCCGGCGGCGGCAGGCCGTGCGCCGCGGCGACGGCGCAGGCGCGGGCGTTGAGCGCGGCGAGGTCGGGCGGCGCGGCGAACCAGGCGTCGATCCGCCACAGGTCGCCGTCGGCGGTCTCGAAGGTCGACAGGCCGGCCGCCATGTCGACGGCGGCCTCGAAGGCCTCGGCGGCCGCTTTCGGCACGACCAGGCTGAGCCGCCAGGACGGTTGCGGCCCGGACGCGATCATGCGCCGCCGCCGCGGGGCGTGATCGCGGTTTCGATGAACACTTGCTGGTCGGCGGCACGCCCGTCGACCTGGCCGCGCCAGGTCAGCCGCAGGATCGACCGCAGGACCAGCCCGGTTTCCAGGTCGTAGACGGCGTGACCGGCGACCCGCAGTTCCATGCGGTCGGCCCGGTTCACGAACAGCATCCCGCCGCCATGGACGGCGAGCAGCGCCGGCCGGCCGCGATAGCGCGTCAGGCCGGCCGCGCGCGTGCCGACGTCGTCGCGCCGGACCTCGGCCGAGGTGCGCGCGGCCAGCCGCCGGACGGCCGACGGCGGACCGAGATCGTCGCCCACGGCGACGGCCTTTGCCGGCAGCGGCGCCGCCAGGTAGCGCAGGCTGTCGGCCAGCGTTTCGTACTCCGTCTCGCCGCGCGCCGGCACGGCGGCGCCCCGCGCGCGCAGGGCCGGAAAGTCCAGCGCCACGCCGCGCACGGCCCCGGTCTCGGTCGTCGTCATCTGCCCGCTGGCCAGCGGTGGGCGCAGGGCCGACAGGCGGCGCCGGCGGTCCTCGAAGGTCAGGACCGACAGGTCCCAGAGAATGTCCGGGCCGACCCGCACCGCCTCGCCCAGGCCCCGCAGGCTGTAGTCATTGCGGCCGCCGGTGACCCGGACGGACAGGGCGAAATCGTCCGGCGCCGCCAGTCGCAGCCGCACCGGCGCGGCGGCATCGTCGACGGTGCCCGCATAGCCGCCATATGCGGCGTCGATGTCGGGCCGGTCGCCGCGGCCGAAGGCCATCTCGGGCAGCAGGTCGCTGGCGGCGTAGGCCTCGCCGGCGCCCGTCGGCAGGCTCAGGTCGGGCAGCGACATGTCCTTGAACGGGTTCAGGTCGCCGAGACCGCTGCCGCCGCAGCCCTGGAGCAGACAGCCGGCGAGGATGGCCGCGGCCAGACGGTCTCTCATACCCGTTCGACGAACGAATCGATGACTTTCTTGCCGCCGGCCTTGTCGAAGTCGATCTGCAACTTGTTGCCCTCGATCGTCTTGATGTGGCCATAGCCGAACTTCATGTGGAACACTCGGTCGCCGACGGCGAAGCTGCTGGCGTCGGGATCGCTGGTCACCAACGTTTCCGCGTGGCCGTCGATATAGCCCGGACCGCCGCGGCCGGGCCGCGCCCGCATGCGGTTGCCGCGGCCGCCCCAATAGCCGTCGGCGAAGGCGCCTTGCATGGCGACGAAGCCGCCGTCCGACAGGCCCCGGTCGGCGCTGCGCTCGACATGCTGCTCGGGGATCTCGCCGATGAACCGCGAGGGCAGGGCATTCTGCCAGCGGTCGAACACCCGCCGGTTGGCGGCATGGGTCACCATGGCGCGCTTGCGGGCCCGGGTCAGGCCCACGTAGGCCAGGCGGCGCTCCTCCTCCAGGCCGGCATTGCCGGATTCGTCCAGCGCCCGCTGGTGCGGAAAGATGCCTTCCTCCCAGCCCGGCAGGAACACGGTGTCGAACTCCAGTCCCTTGGCGCCGTGCAGGGTCATCACGTTGACGGCGTCGTCGGCCGCGGCGGTCTCGTTCTCGTTCACCAGGCTGACATGCTCCAGGAACCCGGCCAGGTTCTCGAACTGGCCCAGCGCGTGGATCAGCTCCTTCAGGTTCTCGAGCTTTGCCGGCGCGTTCGCCGACTTGTCCTGCTGCCACATCTCGGTGTAGCCGCTCTCGTCCAGCACGGTCTCGACCAGTTCCGGATGCGGCATGCCGTCCAGCAGGCCGCGCCAGCGGTCGAAGCTCATCGTCAGGTCGTGCAGGCTCTTGCGCGCGCGGGGCTTCAGGTCCTCGGTCTGCGTCAGGAGCTGTGCCGCCGCCGTCAGCGGGATGCCCTGCGTGCGGGCGGCGTGATGCAGCGCCTGCAGGGTGGCGTTGCCCAGGCCACGCTTCGGCTTGTTGACGATGCGCTCGAAGGCCAGATCGTCGGCCGGCTGCGCGATCACCCGGCAATAGGCGATGGCGTCGCGGATCTCCTCGCGCTCGTAGAACCGGAAGCCGCCGATCAGGCGGTAGGGGACGCCAAGCGTGATGAAGCACTCCTCGAACTCGCGGGTCTGGAAGCTGGCCCGCACCAGGATCGCGATCTCGTTCAGCGCGTGGCCGTCGCGCTGCCGCGCCTCGATCTCGTCACCGACGACGCGGGCTTCCTCCTGGCCGTCCCAGACGCCGCGTATGGTGATGGTCTCGCCGCCCGGCGCCTCGGTCCACAGCGTCTTGCCCAGCCGGTCCTGGTTGTGCGCGATCAGTCCCGACGCCGCGCCCAGGATATGCGTGGTCGAGCGGTAGTTGCGCTCCAGCCGGACCACCCGGGCGCCCGGAAAGTCGGTCTCGAAGCGCAGGATGTTGCCGACCTCGGCGCCGCGCCAGGAATAGATCGACTGGTCGTCGTCGCCGACGCAGCAGATGTTCTTGTGCTTCTGCGCCAGCAGCCGCAGCAGCAGGTACTGCAACACGTTGGTGTCCTGATACTCGTCGACCAGGATGTAGCGGAACTGGTCCTGGAAGCGCTCCAGCACTTCAGGATTCTCGGTGAAGATGGTCAGGCAGTGCAGCAGCAGATCGCCGAAGTCGCAGGCATTCAGCGTCTGCAGGC
>JANQKO010000226.1 GCA_028281075.1 Alphaproteobacteria bacterium
GCGGCGGGTCGGGCTCGCCGATCTCGGCTTCGGTCAGGTCGCGCGGCAGCACCAGCACCACGGGGCCGGGCCGGCCCTCGACGGTCTTGGCGATGGCCCGCGCCGCGGCCTCGGGGATCTCGTCGGCCGCGGCCGGCTCGATCACGGCCTTGGCGAGCGAGGCGAACATGGCGTGGTGGTCGACTTCCTGGAACGCCTCGCGGCCGCGCGAGCGCCGCCGGACATGGCCGATGACCAGCAGCAGCGGCGTCGAGTCCTGCCGTGCCGTGTGCAGGCCGACGGCGGCGTTCGACGCGCCCGGGCCGCGGCTGACCAGCACCGCGGCCGGCCTGCCGGTCAGCTTGCCGTAGGCCTCGGCGGCGAAGGCGCCGCCGCCTTCCTGGCGCACGGAGACCAGGCGAAAGCGGTTGCGCTGCCGGCGCAGCGCCTCCAGCACGGTCAGAAAGCTCTCGCCCGGCACCGTGAAGCCGACCTCGATGCCGTGCGCGATCATGGTGCGCACCAGCGCTTCGCCACCGTCCATGTCGAATCCCTATCCGGACCGGCCGGGCAGCATGCCCGAGCCGCATGTCGGCGGCAAGGCGTGTTCCGGTCGGCGAATTGGTGTTTACTTGCGGCGGAACGAGGGAGGTTCGACATGCAGCAGGACGCGCCGGCCGACGCGGTGCCGACGATCCAGGTCGACAACGAGCGGGTGCGCGTGGTCGAGTGGCGCTTCGCGCCCGGCGCGCATACCGGCTGGCACGTTCACGAATACGACTATGTCGTGGTGCCGCAAACGGACGGCCTGCTGAAGATCGATACGTCGGACGGCTGGCAGCGGGCCGAGCTGACGGCCGGCGTGCCCTACTATCGCCAGGCCGGCGTCGAGCACGACGTTTACAACGGCGGCGAAAAGGAGCTGGTTTTCGTCGAGGTCGAGATCAAGGCGCACGGCATCGCGCCGGCCTGAGGAGGAGTGAGGCATGCAGATTGCGGCGAACGGTATCAAGGTCAATTGCGAGCTGGCCGGGCCGGCCGGCGCGCCGGTGGTGGCGCTCAGCCATTCGCTGGCTTCGAGCCGGCGGATGTGGAAGCCGCAGATCCCGAGCCTGACGACGGGATACCGCGTGCTGAGCATGGATACGCGCGGCCATGGCGGGACCGAGGCGCCGGAGGGGCCCTATAGCCTCGACATGCTGGCCGACGACGCGCTCGGCGTGCTGGACGCGCTGGAGATCGACCGCGTGCACTGGGTCGGGCTGTCGATGGGCGGCATGATCGGTCAGAATCTGGGCCTGCGCGCACCGGACCGCCTGGCGTCGCTGACGCTCAGCAACACCACCAGCCGGATACCGGCCGAGGCCAGGCCGATGTGGGACGAGCGCATCGCCACGGCCCGGAACGACGGCATGGCGGCTTTGGCCGAGCCGACGCTGGAGCGCTGGTTCACGCCGTCCTACTTCGCCGAGAACGGCGACGGGGTCGAGCTGATCCGCGCGGAGATCCTGAGCACGCCGGTCGCCGGCTATGTCGGCTGCTGCCAGGCGATCGCCGATCTCGACTACACGGACCGGCTGGGCGGGATCAGGACACCGACATTGGTGATCGCCGGCGAGGACGATCCCTCGACGACGGTCGAGGCGGCCGAGACCATTACCAGCGGAATCCCCGACGCGCGGCTCGCGGTGATCAACGACGCGCGCCACATCGCCAATGTCGAGCAGGCCGCGATCTATACCGAGACCCTGATGGGTTTCCTGAAGGCGCGTTGAGGCCGCCGTCGCCGGCATGGTCGAGATCCTGACCGCGCTGCACCGGATCGGCCTCGCCGGCACCGTCTGGACGTTGTCGCTGGCCGGCCTGCTGTCGCTGGTGGCGGCGGCGACGCCGGTCTGGCCGCTGGCCGCCCTGACGGCGATCGACGCGCTGCCCTTCATCGCCGCCGCGGCGATCGCCACGCTTGTCGTGGTCTCGTCCCTGCGGCGCGGCGGCGGCATCGTTCTGGCGGTTCTGGCCGGGCTGGCGGTTCTGGTGGGCCTGCCGTTCACCGGCGCGGCCTGGCCGGCGCATGCGGCGCTGGGCGGGCTGCTGGCGCTGCCGGTCGCCTTGCTGCTCCGTCGGGGCGAGCGGGTGGCGCTGCTCTTCGCGCTGCTGGCCGTCGGCGTCGCCGCGCTGACGCTGACGACGGGTGTGATGCAGGGCGCGGGCAACGACCTGCCGGTGCGCCTGGCGATCATGGGGCTGCTGATGTCGGCGGCCGTCGCCGCGACGCTGCTGTTCGGCCTGCTGGGGCGCCGGCGGGTTGGCTAGCGCGGGATGGCATTTGGCGGAATCAAGCAGACAACGCCGTGGTCATGCCGGCCTCCGCCGGCATGACGACAGCGGGGGCACTTTCGGCGATTTCTTCTCGGGCCCCCCGCGCTAACCGACCCGCAGCCGGGCCTCGCCCAGGCCGTCGATGATGCTGGCCATCTCGTCGCCGGCCGACAGCCACTTGGTCGCCACGACCGAACCGGTGAGCACGACCTGGCCGGCCGCGAGCGGCTTGCCGCGGGCCGCCAGGCTGTTGGCGAGCCAGGCCAGCGCCTCGAAGGGATGGCCCATGACGTCGCGGCCATGGCCCTGGCCGACGGTCTCGCCGTTGATCGTCATGCGCCCGGCCGCGGTGGCGAGATCGAGGCCGCGCCAGGCGGTCACCTCCGGACCGACCACGCAGCCGACATTGAAGCTGTTGTCGGCGATCAGCGTGGCGCCGTCCAGCGTGCCGTACTCGCAGGCCCGGTCGTCGACGATCTCGATCGCCGCCATGCAGGCGCCGACGGCGTCGGCCACCGTGTCGCGGTCGTGGGGCGCCGGTCCGGCCGGCAGGTCGCGGGCCAGACGCACGGCGATCTCGGCCTCGACGCCGATATGCACGAAGTCGGCGGCGCGGACCTCGCCGGTGCCGTGGTGGATGCGGTCGGCGAAGATGCCGCCCTCGCAGGGATGGCTGACGCCGACCAGCTCCTGCATGACCGGCGTCGTCAGCGCGACCTTCCAGCCGCCCAGGCTCTTGGCGTCGCGGATATAGCGCGCCTGCAGGGCATCCTGCACGGCGTAGCCCTCGGCGACGTCGCGCGGCCGCAGGTCGCCGGTCAGCGGGACGAGCCGCGCCTTCGTCCGGTGGTCCTCATGCAGCTTGGCGGCGATGCGTTCGATGCGGTCGGTGTCGGTCATGGGGCGCCTCCGTCGTCCCGGCTTTTCGCGCCGGTTGGCTTGACTCGACCCTCATCATCGGCCATTTCCGCCATGAGACAAGGCCCGAGGATGCCCGGATGCGCCAGACCTGCACCGTGTTCGTCGAAAACACCGGCGAGAGCTTCGAATGCGGCTTCGACGAGCTGGTGCTGGACGCGGGCCTGAACGCCGGGCTGCACCTGCCGCACAATTGCCGGGGCGGCGCCTGTGGCGAATGCAAGGCGCAGGTTGTCGGCGGCGAGGTCGATCCGGGCTGGGCGATGAATTTCGGCATCGACGACGCCGAGCGGGCCGAGGGCAAGTGCCTGATCTGCCAGTCGAAGCCGCTAACGCCCGAACTGCGCATCCGCTCGCTGGGCGAGATGACGGCGGTACGGGCCGGCGAGGTGCCGGTGCGGCCGGTCGATGTCCGTGCCCGGGTCGTGGCCAGCCATGCCGTGACGCCCTCCGTGCGTGAGATCGCCGTGGCGCTGCCGGCCGATGCCGGCCTGCGCTTCCGGGCCGGCATGCATATGGAATTCGCCGTGCCGGACGTGCGGCCCAGCCGCACCTACTCCATCGCCGACGCGCCCGACGCCGACGGCCGCGCGCCCGACGGCCTGCTGCGGTTCTTCGTGACGCGGCACGCGCGGGGCCGGGCCAGCGGCTGGATCCATGACAATCTGACGGTCGGTGATCCGGTCGACCTGCACGGGCCCTATGGCGACTGCACCTGGCGCGGCGACGAGGGACGGCCGCTGCTGGGACTTGCCGGCGGCACGGGCCTGTCGCCGGTGCTGAGCAACCTGACGCGGGCGCTCGCCGACGGCGTCGACCTGCCGGTCATGCTGATCCTCTCCGTGCGCACGGCGGCCGAGGTATTCGCGCTCGACCGGCTGGAAGCCCTGCGCCACCGCCATGCGAACTTCGACTACCGGGTGACGCTGACGCGCGACGCGCCGCCCGCGGCCGACGGCTGGCTCGGTCATGTCGTCGTCCCCACAGGCGGCAACGACGGTGAGGGCGGCCACGGCGGCGAGAGACGTCAGGGTACGGCTGAAACGGTACGGCATGGGG
>JANQKO010000245.1 GCA_028281075.1 Alphaproteobacteria bacterium
TCCGGGTCGTGACGTCGGGGCCGCCGCCGGCGCCGGCATGGGTGATCACCTCGATGGTCTTGGACGGAAAGTCCTGCGCCGCCGCGCCGGCGGCCGCCAGGCCGACGCCGGCGGCGACCATGGCCGCCGACAGCAGGCCGTTGCGGATCGGGGTTGCTGTCATCTGATTTTCCTCCCTGGTTCAGGTCTTCTGTTTCCGCCGTCTTTCGGCGCCGGCCAGATGGCCGGTACCGCGGCGTTTTCGTTCGGCGCGCGTACGGTCGCCGCGCGCGCCGTCAACCGACGTCGACACCGGCCTCGCGGGCGCGCTCGACGATGTAGTCGCGGCCGACCAGCATGTCGTCCAGCGTGCCGAAGCCGTTGATGTAGTGGCCGTCGAAGTCGGACTCCTCGATCAGCGTGAACATCCGGCCGAAATCGACCGTGCCCGTGCCCGGCTGCATATGCAGCTCGTACTCGCCGTTATTGTCGGCGATCCGCACCTCCTCGCAGCGGCCCATGTCCATGCCGGCGACGAAGCCCTCGATGCCGATGGGATCGAAATGGGCGTGGTTGATGGTGAAGGCCCATTTCAGGTTCGGCGAGTCGATCTCCTGGAAATAGAGCTGCGTGTCGGCCAGGTTGTCCGGCAGGTAATGCACCTCGGCCAGTTCCGGCTCGCCGTTCAGGTTCTCCAGCAGCAGCAGGACGTCGTTCTTCTCGGCATAGTCGACGGCGCGCTTGAGCCGGTCGATGCTGGCCCGCAGGCGCCGGTCGCGGCAGCCGGTGAAGTGATAGCCGCCATGCACGACGATCCATTCGGCGCCGAGCCGGCCGTAAAGATCCATGTAAGCCTTGAGATAGGCATCGGCGGCGTCGCGCAGGAAGGGCGAGAACTCGGCGATGTTGACGCCCGACAGCGTGTGCAGGCCGAGATGCAGCTCGTGCTTCTCGCAGGCCGCGCGGATGCCGGCGCAACGCGCGACGTCGAAGCTCTCCAGAGCGTTCGGCGCGATGTCGGTCTGCACGTCGATATAGCGGACGCCGTTCGCCGCCGCCCATTCGATGCCGTCCTCGACCGAGACCCGACGGCCGAGATCGACGCCGACACGGTCGCGCAGACTGTCCTTCATCGACGTCCTCCCCTCCCTCGCCCCGGTCTTCCCCGCCGGTCACGTTGATTGAATTTTGGTATACCAAATGACACGAGTCAATATCGAACATCGGGATCAATCGCCACAGGCCACAGGGCGCATATCTATTTAACTATCTGATTTCACGATCAAATTTTACTCGACGCCGACAATACGCCGAAGATCGCGCGACCGCACGTTCTCACCACATCAAATGGCATGCCAATTTTGAATCCCTGGCGGGGATTGTGCTATGACCAGTGCGGACATGTCAGGACGATGATGTCGGGGACGACGAATTGACCGAGCGGCTCACGAATCCCTCGCCGGCGGCCGCGGCCGAAGCGGCGGTCGGCCCGGTCCCCTGCGGCGCCGCGGCCGAAGCGCCGCTGACGCAGCGGGTGGCCGACGCCATTCGCGACCTGATCGTGCAGGACCAGCTCGGGGCCGGCGCACGCATCCGCGAACGCGACCTCGCCGCCCGCCTCAACGTCTCGCGCACGCCGCTGCGGGAAGCGATCAAGATCCTGGCCGCCGAGGGCCTGGTCGAGCTGTCGCCGAACCGGGGCGCGCGGGTCGCCGACCCGACGCCGCGCGACGTCCGCGACATGCTGCGCGTGCTCGGCAGCCTGGAGGCGCTGGCCGGCGAACTTGCCTGCGAGGCGGCCAGCGACGACGAGGTCAGCGAGATCAGCGCGCTGCACTACGAGATGCTGGCGGCCTACGCGCGCAAGGCCCGGCTGGACTATTTCAAGCTCAATCAGCGCATCCACCTGGCGCTCGTCGCCGGCAGCCACAATCGTCCGCTGATCGAGATTCACCGCCAGCTCAACGCCCGGCTCTACCGCGTGCGCTACCTGTCGAACCTGCGCAACCGGACCTGGCCGGCGGCGATCGAGCAGCACGAGCAGATTCTCGACGCCCTGACCCGACGCGACGGCCCGCGCCTGGCGACGATCCTGCGCATCCATCTCGGCAATACCTGGATCAAGGCCAGCGAGGTGCTGACGCCGGCCGCCGATTGGCGCGGCGATACCGACTGAGCCGGGGCGGCAGAACATGACATCGTTCCGACGCGTGGGCCTGTTTTGTGACGGCAAACGGGACGCCGAATTCGAAGGTTCGGTCGACCGCAACGGGGATCAGCGACGTCGAGATATCGCGACCTTGCGCCGGCCTACTGATCGGGCTCGACTTCCAACACCCGACGGGCACGTCGCGGGCTCGGTGCCCAAATTCCGTCAGCCGTCAACGCCTCGGTTTTCGCCTCGGAGCGGTTCGGCACGCTGGTTAAGAAATCCAGCTCCGTCTTGCGCTCGATCGCATCGATCGTCGTTATGTGCCGGTGCGACAGTTCCTCCCGCCCGGCTGTCTGCGGAATTTCAAGAGCCAGCACCTCGACGTTCGACATCCGGCCATAGGGATAACGGATCGGATCGAACAGAATGCAGTAGTAAGACCGAGGCACGGGAATCCGCAATGCCCCCGCCCGTTCGACCATAGGCGGGTCGTTGTCGAAAATTGGTCCGACCATCACCCAGACATGGTCCATCGCCGGCGCGTAATCGTTCAGGATCCGCGATTCCAGTTGCGCCCAAATACCCTGATTCATCCGGGCATATTGCGGACTCATGTTCGACATGAAAAACGTTTCCATCTGCGCCAGACGCCCAAACTGCCGATTGATAGCCTCGTTCGGCACCAAATGGCCGCGATTCAGCGGAACCTCTCTGCCGCCAACATCAATCTTGCCGAAGGGCTTTGGGCCGACCCGATCCTCTGCACCAAGCCGCTCGTCATCATAGAAAAGCTGCGGCCGGTCATAGTCGACATCCTGATCGGCTTCGGCGACTCGATATGCCGCCCAGAGCGGCTGCTTCCGGTAGGACGAGAAGCCGACGACATACCCGTGGTTGATGAGGATAGTGACCGCATGATCAGGGTCGGTGTCCTTGTTGAATGGACGGCCGTTGAAGCAGAACAGATCGACCAAATGCTCCATCGGTCGACATACGTCATGGATTCTCGAATTATCTGTCGCTTCGGCCCGATCGTTCATGCCCATCTCCCCGATCGCATTAGGTTGTGAATTCAACCAGCCCGACATTCACCCATCGGGCCAAGTATCCGATATCAAGATGCCGACAACACACACTACGATATCAAAACAATACACCACAACTTTTAGATGTATCTATTGGAAAATATCTTCTATAGGAGAAATATAGTGAAAAAATAATATCATAAATAGATTCACAAGTCTCCAAAAAGAGGTTTTGAGCCCAGAATCTCAATCTTTAGTTGAATTTTACAACTGCCCTTCTCGGTCAAACTTGACCGCATCACACCGCTAGAAATCGGCCACTGGACCGCGATATCTATCACATCAAAACAATTATTGAGGGTAGTTGATGCCAAGACTGCACACCGCAGTCAGAACGGAATTCGCGACGCTCTTAGCCGCCCTCGCCGAGGTCAATGGTCGCCGGCGTCGGGTCCGGCGGCGGGCGGCGGATGTCGGTCGCCTGCTCGAAGGCATGGGCGAGACGCAGCAGGGTCGCCTCCTGGAAGGCGCCGGCGATGAACGACAGGCCGACCGGCAGGCCACGCAGATAGCCGGCCGGGACGGTGATGTGCGGATAGCCGGCGACGGCCGGGACCTGGGCGGCGCCGAACGACCGGTTGTCGCCGTTGACCCAGTCGATCAGCCAGGGCGCCGACGTGGTCGGCGCGACCAGGGCATCGAGGCCGTGCGCGGCGAGCGCGGCGTCGATGCCGTCGGCCCGGCTGAGGCGGCGGGCGGTGGCGACGGCCTCCAGATAGGCGGGCTCGGTGAGCGGCCCCTTGGCCACGGCGCGCACCATGCGGTCCTGGCCGAAATGGGGCATCACCCGCTCGGCGTTGGCCGCGTTGAAGGCGATGACGTCGTCGAGCGAGCGGACGCGAACATCGCCGCCGCGGCCGGCGAGATAGGTGTCGAGGCCGGCCTTGAACTCGTAGCTCGTGACCTCGACCTCGGCGCGGGTCAGACGCGGCAGGTCGGCATAGTCGACCGGATCGATGAGCTCGGCGCCGGCGGCGCGCAGGACGGCGAGCGAGGCCTCGAAGACATCGTCGACGCCGGACCGGATATTGCCATAGGCGCGGATCACGCCGATGCGCGCGCCGGCGAGGCCGTCCGGCCTCAGGGCGGCGGTATAGTCGACCGGCCAGCCGCTGCCGCCCCCGGTCGCCGGGTCGGCCGGATCGGGCCCGGCGATGGCGGCGAGCAGCATGGCCGCGTCGGCGACCGAGCGCGTCATCGGCCCGGCCGTGTCCTGGCTGTGAGCGATGGGCACGATGCCGGCGCGCGAGACCAGGCCGATGCTGGGCTTCAGGCCGACGATGCCGTTCATGGCCGCCGGCCCGACCACCGAGCCGTCGGTCTCGGTGCCGATGGCGGCGGCGCAGAAGCCGCAGGCCGCGGCTACCGCCGAGCCGGAGCTGGAGCCGCCCGGCGTGCGGTCGAGCGCGTAGGCGTTGCGGGTCTGCCCGCCCCGGCTGCTCCAGCCGCTGGACGATTGCAGGCTGCGGAAGTTGGCCCATTCGCTCAAGTTGCTCTTGGCGATGATGACGGCGCCGGCCGCGCGCAGGCGGGCCACCACATGCGCGTCGCGCGTCGCGCGCGTGCCCGCGAGCGCCAGCGAGCCGACGGTGGTGGTCATGCCGTCGCCGGTATCGATATTGTCCTTGATGACAATGGGCAGGCCGTGCAGCGGACCGCGCGTCCGGCCCCGGGCGCGCTCGGCATCGAGATCGGCGGCGATCCGAACCGCGTCCGGATTGCGCTCGATGATGGCGTTGACGCCACCGTCGAGCGCGTCCATGCGCGCGAAGCACAGCTCGGCGAGCTCGACGGCGTTGAGGTCGCCCGCGGTCAGATGCGCCTGCAGTTCAGCCAGCGTGACGGTGTCGAGGGCGATGTCGGGCATGATGCTGGGATCGGCGTGTTGGAGGTCGGCCAGTTTGGCATACAGTCGCCCGCTTGTAACGCCGACGGCGCGCTCAGCCCTTGATGCCGGAGGCGACGAAGGTGTCCATGACCTGGCGCTGGAAGAAGAAGAAGATGGCGAGCGCCGGCAGGCTGGCGAGCGTCAGGCCGGCCATCAGCGCGCCGTAATCGTCGAAGTCCTCTTCCAGGAACTGGCGGATGCCGACCTGGATGGTGCGCGACTCGGGCGTGTCGGTGACCAGGAGCGGCCAGAAGTATTCATTCCAGGTGTCGATGAACAGAATGATGGTCAGCGCCGCCAGCGCCGGCCGCAGGTTCGGCAGCACGACCAGCCAGAGCGCCCGCCAGTGCCCGGCGCCGTCGATCTCGGCCGCGTCGAAGATCTCCTTCGGGAAGCTGCGGAAGTGCTGGCGCAGCAGGAACACGCCGAACGGCATGGCGAGATTCGGAATGATCAGCGCCCGCCAGGTGTCGAACCATTGCAGCTCGGCGACCAGGATATAGATCGGGATCATGGTGAGCTGGTGCGGGATCATCATCGCACCCAGGACCAGCGCGAACAGCAGCTCGCGGCCGGGGAAGTCCCAGCGGGCGAAGGCATAGGCCGTGAGCACGGCGAACAGGAGCTGGCCGGCGACGCGCAGGCCCGTGGTGCCGACGCTGTTCCAGGTATAGATGGCGAACGGCGTGTCGGTGAAGATGCGCACGAAATTGTCGAGCGTCGGCGCCGTCGGCCAGGGCAGGATCGAATAGACCTCGTTCGACGGCTTGAAGGCGGTGCCGACGGCGATCAGCAGCGGCACCAGGACCGAGAGGCAGAGCGCGAGCAGGATCGTGTGGCCGACGACCCGCCAGGGCGCGCTGAGCCGCACGGGTCCGCGCCCCTACTGGTCGTAGTGCACGTGCCGGTCCAGCAGGCGCACTTTGATCAGGGTCACGGCCAGCAGCAGCACGAACAGCATCACCGTGCCGGCGGCGCCGTAACCGACGTTGAAGACGACGAAGGCGTATTGATAGACCATGTAGAACAGGTTGGTGGTGCCGTTCGCCGGCCCGCCCTCGGTCATGATGTCGATCGGCGTGAACACCTGCTGGATCGAGAAGATCACCGTGGCGATCAGCACGAAGAAGGTCGTCGGCGTCAGCAGCGGCCAGATCAGGTGCCGCAGCACGGCCCAGTCGCCGGCGCCGTCGATGCGCATGGCCTCGATATAGTCGCGGTTGATGCTGGCGAGGCCGGCGATATAGAGCAGCGTGTTGAAGCCGATGATCTTCCAGGTCGAGATCAGGAGGATGGTCCAGAGCGCCGCCGTCGGCTGGCCCAGCACGTTCGGGAACGACAGGCCGAACAGCGCGAAGAACTGCTGCGCGTGGCCGCCGATGGGATTGAGCAGCCAGAGGAAGACCACGGAGACGACGACGAAGCTGAGCAGCGTCGGCAGGAAGATCACCGAGCGGTAGACCTGCCCGCCCGGCCCCAGGCTCCAGAGGAATACGGCGATCGGAATCGGCAGCAGCACCTTCAGCGGGATCGAGCCGGCGATGTAGATCAGCGTGTTGCGGAGCGCGTCCTGGAACAGCCGGTTGCCGGTGATCTCGGCGAAATTGGCGGCGCCGACGAATTCGAGCGGCGTGTCGGGCCGGAGGTTCCACTCGGTCAGACTGAGATAGACCGTGTGCACGAAGGGCCAGTAGGTGAACAGGCCCAGCAGCACGACCATCGGCGCGAGATAGTAGTAGGGCACGAACCGGCGGCCGCCGAGCGCCCGCCGCAGCCGCGCCAGCGCCGGCGCATGCGCGCCGGCGCTGGACGTCGCGGTCCCGACCGCGGTCAACGGCGTCTCCCGACCTGTCGGGTCACGGCCATCGGGCCGGTCAGTTGGTGCCGCGGTTCGGCGCCAGCGCCGCGTTCACCTTGGCCACGGCCTCGGGCACGATCTCGGCCGCCGGACGCTTGCCGGCCCAGAGCTCGTCCAGCATGGCGCGCACCGTGGTCTGCGCTTCCAGCGTGCCTTCCGCCGGCCAGGTCGCCGTCGGCACGGTCTCGGCCATCTGCGCGATCACCGGCCGGACATAGGGGAAGGTCTCGATGTATTCGCGCATCACCGGATCGGCCTTGGGGTCCTGGATCACCGGCATGTAGCCCGATTCGCGCGACCAGCGGTTCGAGACGTCCTGCCGGGAGAGATGTTTCAGCAGCTTCAGCGCGGCATCGCGGCGCTCGCCCGGCGGCGAATAGAGCATCAGCGCGCCGCCCGAATTGTTCACCCGGCGTGGCTGGTCCCGCCACAGCGGGTAGTTGGCGACGGCGAGCTCGAACTTGCCGTCGGACGCCTTCAGGAAGCCGCGCAGCGCCGCGCTGGAAGTGATGTACATGCCCATCTGGCCGGCCTGGAAGGCCGTGCTCCACTGCCGGTCGTTGGCGATCGGCATGACGCCGCTGGTCGCGAGGTCCTGCCACATCTGCAGCACGGCGATACCGTTGGCGTCGTCGAACTTCGCCTTGGTGCCGTCCTTGGTGAGGTAGGTCGAGCCGGCATTGGTGACCATGACCATGGTGCCGTAGTCACCCATCGACGCGTGCAGGTGCGCGACACCGGCCTTGCCGGTGCGGTCCTTGATCTGCCTGGCGGTTTGCATGACCTCGTCCCAGGTCTTGGGCGGGTCCTTGGGGTCGAGCCCGGCGGCGCGGAAAATATCGCCGTTGATGTAGATCATCGGCGTGCCGTAGGCGTGCGGGATGGCGAAGATCTTGTCGCCGACCCGGCCGAGGTCGAGGAAGTTCGGCAGATAGGCGTCGAGCCAGGCGGCATCGCCGTCGACGTTCATGGGCACGGCCGGCGTGTTGTTCAGAAAGAAGATGATGTTCTTGCCGATCACCGTCGCCACGTCGACCGGCCGGCCGGCGGCGAGCGCGGCCTGGACGTCGGCGGTGATGTTGCGCGACGGCTTGAACACGTCGCGGACCTCGATGCCGGGATTCGCGTTCTCGAAGTCGTCGAGGATGGCGCGCAACGTCGGCAGGTTGCCCTGCTGGTAGTGGTAGAAGGTGATCTCGACGGCGTTCGCCGCGGTCGAGACCGGAAGCGTCGCGCACAGCGCGAGCGCGAGCCTGCGTAGGAATTTCATGAATCGCTCCTTCGGATTGGGCCGTGTCTGGCGGGGCCCGGTCGTTTGCTTTTGAGGGCGTCCCGCTTGCATAGGCCGATGCCATGACAGCGCCTTGACAAACCGGCGACAACTCGATGACGGTCGCGCGGCCGTTCGTCACCGCCGCGTCATCTGACGGCGCTAGACTTGACCGCGACATTCAACGGGAGGGTCGCAGATGGCCGCGTTTCGACTGGTGCAGGTTTCGGACACGCATCTCAGCCGGGAAAAGCCGTATTTCGTCGAGAACTGGGATGCCGTGGTCACGCATCTCAACGCCGCGCCGCCGGACCTGGTGGTGAACAGTGGCGACATCGCGCTGAACGGCCCCGAGGTCGAGGACGACCTGGCCTTCGCGGCCGAGCAGCACGCCCGGCTCGACTGCCCGGTGCGCGCGATCCCCGGCAACCACGATTCCGGTGACAATCCGAGCCATCCGGACCGGCCGCCGAAACAGCCGGTGACCGAGGCGCGGCGCGAGGCCTATCGCCGGCATTTCGGCGACGAGCGCTGGGCGGCGGATGCCGGTGACTGGCGGCTGATCGGCATCAACGCGCAGCTCTTCGGCACCGGCCTCGACGCCGAGGCGACGCAATGGACGTTCCTGGCCGACGCGCTGGCCGATGCCGGCGCGCGGCCGGTGGCGCTGTTCCTGCACAAGCCGCTGATGAAGGACGATCCCGGCGAGGCCATCGCCGCGGCGCACCGCTATG
>JANQKO010000271.1 GCA_028281075.1 Alphaproteobacteria bacterium
AGGCCGCGCCCCGCAGCGCGGCGATGTTGCGGGCGTAATGCGCGCGGCCGTCCCGGAAGGTCGCGGTGCCGGCAACCAGCACGTCGGCGCCGGCGGCGATCGCCCTGGCCGCGGTCTCGGTGTAGATGCCGCCGTCGACCCCGAGGACGATGTCGCGGCCGCTGGCGTCGATGCGCTCGCGCAAGGCCGCGATCTTGTCCAGCGTCGAGGCGATGAAGGCCTGGCCGCCGAAGCCGGGATTGACGCTCATCACCAGCACCAGATCGATATCGCCCAGCACGTTGTCCACGGCCTCGACCGGCGTGCCGGGGTTCAGCGAAACGCCCGCCTTCTTGCCCAGGCTCTTGATGAGCTGAACGGACCGGTGCAGGTGCGGCCCGGCCTCGGGATGCACGGTGATGATATCCGCGCCGGCGGCGGCGAATTCCGGAATGAACGGATCGGCCGGCGAAATCATCAGATGCGTGTCGAACGGCAGCGTGCTGTGCGCGCGCAAGGCCTTCACCACCGCCGGCCCGATGGTGATGTTGGGCACGAAATGGCCGTCCATGACGTCGACATGCAGGTAGTCGGCGCCGGCTTCGGTCACGGCGCGCACCTCGGCGCCCAGATCGGCGAAGTCGGCGGACAGGATCGATGGGGCGATGCGAAGGGGCCTCGGCATCCGGGCTTGGTATCAGCTTGCCTGCGTGCCCGCAAGCGCCGCCGGCGCATGGTCGTGTCGTCCTAAACGCCGTCCGCGCGGACCAGACGACAGGCGTAGAAGCCGTCCATGCCGCCCATGTCGGCGAGATGGCTCGGCAGCGTGCGCAGGTCGCCGTCGGCCGTGATCAGCCCGGCGAGCCCGCCCACCTCGCCGGCCGAGATCGCGTCCCGCCGCACCGGCGGCCCGCCTGACAGCAGGGCCTCGATCCGTGCCGGTCCCTCCTCGGGCTGCAATGAGCAGACGCAGGCGACCAGCCTGCCGTCGGGCGCCAGCATGTCGACGGCGGCCCGCAGCAGCCGGTCCTGGGTGGCGCACAGACGGTCGACGTCGGCCGGCGTTTTCAGGCGCCAGACGTCGGGGTGGCGGCGGATCGTGCCGGTGGCGCTGCACGGCAGGCCGAGCAGGATATGCGTCGCTGGCCCCGCCGGCCGCCAGGCCGCGACATCGGCGCGGACGACGTCGGCGTCGCGGCCGATACGCCGCAGGTTCTCGTTCAGCCGCGCAAGACGCCCGGCGGCGATGTCGACGGCCGTGACCCGGGCGCCGGCGGCGGCGAGCTGCAGCGTCTTGCCGCCCGGCGCGGCGCAGAGGTCGAGCACCGCGCGGCCGGCGACGTCGCCCAGCAGGCGCGCCGGCAGCGCCGCCGCCGCGTCCTGGACCCACCAGGCGCCCGCGTCGTAGCCCGGCAACGACGTGACGACGCCGCCCGCCCGCCGGCGCAGGCCGCCGGTCGGCAGCCGCGTCGCCGACAGCCGCCCGGCCCACGCGGCCGGATCGTCCGCCGTGACGATGTCGAGCGGTGGTTCCGTCAACTGCGCGGCGACGATGGCCCGCGTGGTGTCCTCGCCGTAGGCTGCCGTCCAGCTCCGCCACAGCCAGTCGGGACAGTTCAGCCGCGCCGCGTCCTGTCGCGCGACGATGTCGGCGCCCTCGCGCGCCAGCCGCCGCAACACCGCGTTGACCAGCGCCTTGTAGTGCGGAAACCGTGTTGCCTGGTGCACGGCCGTATCGACGGCGGCGTGCGCCGGCGTGCCCAGGAACAGGAGCTGCGCCGCCGCCAGCCGCAGGATATCGCGCACCCGCACGGCGCGCCGAGGCAGCGGCTTGTTCAGGCAGTGGTCGAGCGCCGCGTCGATCTGGCCCAGCCGCCGCAGCACCGTCGTCGCCAGCAGCCGCGCGAAGGCGACGTCGCGGCCGTCCTGGCCGGCGAGGTTGCCGTCCGGCGCCAAGCCGTCACGCCAGGCGTCGTCCAGTTGCCGCCGTTGCGCCAGCACCGCGACGACCAGGCCGAGCGCGGCGTCGCGCGCGGCCTGCCCGGCCGCGGGCGCGCGATCCGGATCAGCCGGCAAGGCGGCGTGATGATGAATGATGCGTCATGGCCGGCATTCTTGATGGGATTGCGCGCGGCGATCACCCGCCCCGGCGGTCCGGACGGCTGGCGTCAGCCCCAGGGGCCGCGCGCGGCGCCGGCGGGCTGGCCGGCCATCTCGTGCAGGCGTGCCACGCGGTTGGCCGTGTTCGGGTGGGTCGAGAACAGGCTGTCGACGCTGTGCGCGTGCAGCGGGTTGACGATGAACATATGCGCCGTCGCCGGGTTGTTCTCGGCCGGGACGTTGTCGATGCGCCGCGCGCCCTGTTCCAGCTTCCGCAGCGCGCTGGCCAGCCACAACGGCCGGCCGCAGATCTCGGCCCCGATCCGGTCGGCCTCGTATTCACGGGCCCGGCTGATCGCCATCTGCACCAGCGCGGCCGCCAGCGGGGCCAGGATCATCAGCGCGATGGTGCCGATCAGGCCCAGCGGATTGTTGCGGTTGCCGCCGAAGAAGATGGCGAAATTCGCCAGCATGCCGACGGCGCCGGCGATGGTCGCCGTGATCGTCATGATCAGCGTGTCGCGATTCTTGATATGCGCCAGCTCGTGCGCGATCACGCCGGCCAGTTCGTCCGAGCTCAGCATGCGCAGCAGGCCGCGCGTCACCGCCACGGCGCCGTTTTCCGGGTTGCGGCCGGTGGCGAAGGCGTTGGGCTGCTCGGTCTCGATCAGATAGACCTTCGGCACCGGCAGGCCGGCGTTGCGGGCCAGGCTTTCGACCATGGCGACGAGCTGCGGCGCCGAGCGGGCGTCGACCTGCCGGGCGCCGTGCATCCGCAGCGCCATCTTGTCGGAGTTCCAATAGGCATAGAGGTTCATGCCGCCGGCGAGCAGCAGCGCGATGGCCATGCCGCCCGTGCCGCCCAGCATATAGCCGATGGCCAGGAACAGGCCGGTCATGGCCGCCATCAACAGGGCTGTCCTGGCATAGTTCATCGGACGCGCATGGCTCCTCTGCGTCGCGCCGCCCTGGATTTTGCGGCGCTGGCTGATATGTAATGGGGGCGGGAGAACGATCAAGCAACGTCCGCCGCCCGGCGGCGGCGGAAAATCGAGGGAATTGTCCGGATGAGCGACAAAGCGACGGCAACCGACGCGGCGCCGGCCGAACCGGCGCCCGACCCGAAGCCGGATGCCGGCAAGACGAAGAAGCCCGAGGAAATCGGCGGCCGCAAGGGGCCGGAGCCGACCCGCTACGGCGATTGGGAAGTCAAGGGCATCTGCACCGACTTCTAGCCCGGAACAGGCTCAGCGCAGCAGTCCGTAAAGCGCCACCACGGCCAGGAACGCCAGCGCGACCCGGCGGTAGAGCCGCTCGCTCGATTCCCGGAACAGCCGGCTGCCGAGCCAGGCCGCGAACATGAAGGGCGGCGTCAGGATCACGGCCCGCCAGACCCCGGTCTCGCCGACCAGGCCGGCGGTGAACATGACGGCCAGCAGAAAGATCTCGGTGACGCCGAAATAGCAGATGATGTTGGCGCGGTTGGTGCGCGCCTTGTCCTGCCCGGCCAGCATGTAGGTCAGGACCGGCGGCCCGCCCATGCTGGTCGTCGCCATCATCGTGCCGGAGACCAGGCCCAGGCCCAGCGTGATCGACAGTTTCTTCTCGCCAGCATAGCGCCAGCCGGAGATCAGGAACAGCACGAAGGCCAGCACCACGGCCGCGACCAGCCGCGACAGCAGGGCCGGATCGATGGTCAGCAGGACGTAGCTGCCGAGCGGCATGGCGAGGCCGGCGGCGAGGCTCATGGGGCCGACGAAACGCCACTGCGCGTCGCGCACCGCGCCGGGGACGAGCTGAACGGTCACGCCCAGCTCCATCAGCATGACCAATACGACCATCTCGGCCGGACCGAACAGGATGGCGAAGACGGGCGCCATGGCCATGGCCGAGCCGAAGCCGGCGAACCCGCGCATCAGCCCGGCGACCACGGTAACGGCGCCGGCGATCGCCAGGTTCGTGTCGAACAGCGACATCTCGGGCAGCAGGCTGTCGGCAAACATGCCGCGCCGTACCAGTCCCTGCATCCCGTGGTCAAGCGGTGCCCGTGCATGCCAGCTCTGCGGTGTGCCGCCGGTGCGGGTTTTCACCACAAAGGCGCGGAGACACCGAGGGATCAACAAGCTGAATTGGCGCTTCGCGCCGACCAACCTTCTCCGTGTCTCCGTGGTTCGTTAACCCACAGCCCAGTGGACCTCGGATTTGCCGCTTGCTGTGCCGTTGGCGCCGCGCCATGGTGACGGCCGTTTGGGTTGGGCGGTTCGAGGCGCGAGATGGAAGCGGTGCTGCAGAGTTTCCTGGCCGGTTTCCCGGTCCTGATGCTGCATTCCGGCGTGACGCTGGCGATGCTGGTGGCCGGCGTGCTGGTCTATACGGCGCTGACACCGCACAAGGACTTCGCGCTGGTGCGTCAGGGCAACACGGCGGCGGCGGTCTCGCTGTCGGGCGCCATCGTCGGCCTGGCGCTGCCGCTGGCGGCCTGCATGGCGGCGAGCGTCAGCGTCTACGACATCGTCATCTGGGGCGTGGTGACGCTGGTGCTGCAGATCCTGGCCTTCCGGATCACCGACCTGCTGCTGCGCGACCTGCCGCGCCGGATCGAGGCCGGCGAGATCGGTCCGGCCCTGCTGCTGGTGGCGATCAAGCTGGCGGTCGCCGCCGTCAACGCCGCCGCCGTCTCGGGCTGACGCGGCCGGCTGTCGTCGGCCCGGCGCCATGAACCGCCTGCTGAACGGCCTGGTCTACGTGCTGACCGTGGCCGTGATCATCTATAGCGTTCTGGTCGGCGGCGGCGATGCGCCCGAGGGACAGGGGCCGGCATTCGATTCCCGCCGGCCGGCGCCACAGGCATTCGTGCCGCCGGCGGTCCGGCCGGGCCCTCGCGGCGACCTGCCGTCGCCGAGCCGCCGCGATCCCGAGGTCATCGTCCAGGTTGGCGAGAAACGCCCCAGCAGCGGCACCGCCTTCGCCATCGGCGGACCCGGGGTCTGGATGACGGCCCGGCATGTCGTCGACGGCTGCAGCGAGGTCTTCCTGCTGACCGGCGAGCGGCGTGGCGTGCGGGTGCGCGACGTCAAGCTGCACCGCAACGCCGATCTCGCGGTGCTGTTCACCCGTGGCGGCCCCGACGCGCTGCCGCTGACGGCCGCCGGCCTCGACATCGGCCAGGACGGCTTCGCGCCGGGCTATCCGCAGGGCAAGGCGGCCGACCTGCATACTCGCCTGCTCGGCCGCAGCCGCCTGCGATCCATCGGCCGCTACAGCACCAACGAGCCGGCCATTACCTGGGCCGAACAACGCCGCGCGCCGGCCTTCCAGGGCTCGCTCGGCGGTCTCAGCGGCGGGCCGATGCTGGACGCCAGCGGCGCGCTGGTCGGCGTCGTCGTCGCCGAATCCCGCCGACGTGGGCGGGTGACCTCGGCCGCGCCCGTCTCGATCCGCAATCTCCTGGCCGACCTGGACGTGACGCCCACGGTGACCGGCCCGTCGCCGCAGCCGGCGTTCACGGCCGTCAATTTTGTCCGCAACGGCCAGTCGCTGCGCCGGTCGCTCACCGTTTCCAAGGTGGTCTGCCGCGTCGCGCGCACGCCCCGCCGGCCGCGGTTTTGAACGCGGCGGCTCAGTGTCCGTTTGAAAATGCCGTTGCCGGCCCGCTCCCCCACCCGGCCACCCAATTCAGGATACGCTCGTTGGGTGGC
>JANQKO010000273.1 GCA_028281075.1 Alphaproteobacteria bacterium
TCGCCTCGACCACGCCCGGCCAGGCGGCCTTCAGATCGGCATGCTCGCCAAGCTCGGCCCCGCTGGCCGCGGCGCCGACCCGGAAGCCGCCATTGTCGGACCGGATCGTCCGCATTTCCTCGATATGCTTGATGTCCACCACCAGGCCCGGCTTGATCATGCCGGCGCGCATCTGCACCAGCAGGTCCGTGCCGCCGGCCAGCACCCGGGCGTCGCCATCGGCGCCGGCCAGGAGCTGTACCGCCGCGTCCACGGTATCGGGCGCTTCGAATTGCATTGTGCTCACGCTTCGTTCCTTGCGTTCTGGGCCGCCACGCGGCAAGGCTGCCCCCCGCGCGACGACAACGTTCGACCGGCGTTCGGCGTTCACCGACCGCGCGGCCGCCATCCTCCCCCGGGTGGCCATATCTTGGCGGCCGGACGGCCTTTCCGCAACTGGCCCGGCGTCAACCGGCGCCCCGGACGGCCGTTACGCGCCCGATCTGGCTTGCTCGGAGTTTTGGCATCGAAATCCGCCGGTGGAAACCCACCGGCGGCCAACCATCTCTATTATACAGTCTTGGCGCCCGTCTTGGATAGTCACTCGAAAGACGTTACCCGCAACCACGGTCCTGCCCTAACATGGCGGTCGTTTTACGCGGGCGGCGACCGGTCGCCGCCCGGCACGGAGGGAGAGGTTACATGGTCAAGTTTGGGATCGGTCAGGCCGTCACGCGGCTGGAAGACACGCGGCTGCTGACCGGCGGGGGCAACTATACCGACGACGTCGACCTGCCGAACGCGGCGCGGGCCTATATCCTGCGCGCGCCGGTCGCGCATGCCGCCATCGCGCGGCTCGACGCCGGGGCCGCGACATCGGCGCCGGGCGTGCTGGCGGTGCTGACCGGCGCGGACGTGGCGGCCGACGATCTCGGCCCGATCCCCTGCCTGGCGCCGGCCGAGAACCGCGACGGCAGCCCGGCCGGCCAGACGCCGCGGCCGATCCTGGCCCAGGGCCGGGTGCGCCATGTCGGCGAGCCGGTCGCCCTGGTGGTCGCCGAGACCCTGGCGCAGGCCCGCGACGCAGCCGAGCTGATCGAGGTCGACTACGACGAGCTGCCGGCCGTCAGCGACACCTTCGGCGCGACGCAGGCCGGCGCGCCGCGGATCTACGACCACTTCGCCGACAATATCTGCTTCGACTGGGAGAGCGGCGACAAGGCCGCCACCGACGCCGCCTTCGCCAACGCCGCGCATGTCACCACGCTGGACCTGGTCAACAACCGACTGATCGTGAACTCCATGGAGCCGCGGCCGGTCGCCGCCGATTACGACGCGGCCAGCGACCGCTCGACGCTCTACAGCTCGACCCAGGGCGTGCACGTGATCCACGGCCAGATCGCCGAGATGGTGCTGAAGATCGGCAAGGACAAGCTGCGCTGCATCACCAACGATGTCGGCGGCGGCTTCGGCATGAAGATCTTCCTCTATCCCGAGCAATGCCTGGTGACCTGGGCCTCGCGCAAGCTGAAGCGGGCGGTGAAGTACCTGCCCGACCGCAGCGACGCCTTCATGGCCGACACGCAGGCGCGCGACAATGTCAGCCGGGCCGAGCTGGCGATGGACGCCGACGGCCGGTTCCTGGGCCTGCGCGTCACCACCTATGCCAGCATGGGCGCCTATCTCTCGAACTTCGGCCCCTTCATCCCGACCGGCGCCGGCACCTCGATGCTGGCCGGCCTCTACCGCAACCCGGCGATCCACGTGAACGTGAAGGGCGTGATCACCAACACCGTGCCGACCGACGCCTATCGCGGCGCCGGCCGTCCGGAAGCGGCCTATCTGGTCGAGCGCCTGGTCGACGCCGCGGCCCGCGAGCGCGGCCTCGGGCCCGACGAGATCCGCCGCCGCAATTTCATCCGGCCGGCGGACCTGCCCTATACCACCGCCTTCGACGACGTCTATGACAGCGGCGACTTCACCGCCGTCATGGAGGACTGCATGGCCAAGGCCGACTGGGCCGGCTTCGCGGCCCGCCGCGACGCGGCGGCGCAGCGCGGCAAGCTGCGCGGCATCGGCCTCGCGACCTATGTCGAGAAGTGCAGCGGTGGGCCGGAAGAGACCGCCGTGGCCCAGTTCAACGACGACGACAGCGTCACCATCTTCATCGGCAACCAGTCGAACGGCCAGGGCCACGAGACCGCCTACAAGCAGGTGCTGTCGCACCGGCTGGGCATCGACGTCGAACGCATCCACCTGGTGCAGGGCGACAGCGACCGGGTGCCGAACGGCATGACCGGCGGCTCGCGGGCGCTGCCGGTGGGCGGCGCCGCCATCCTGGGCGTCTCCGACAAGATCGAGGAGAAGGGCAAGCAGGTCGCCGCCATCGTCATGGAGACGGCCGCCGTCGACATCGAATATGCCGACGGCCGGTTCACGGTCGCCGGCACCGACCGGGCGATGACGATCTGGGAAGTGGCCCGGGCCGCGAAGGACCCGGCGACCCGGCCCGACGGCATGGACGCCGGCCTCGACGACAGCTTCACCCGCGTGCCCGAGGCCTCGACCTTCCCGAACGGCTGCCATATCTGCGAGCTGGAGGTCGATCCCGACACCGGCGTCACCCGGATCGAGCGCTATACCGTGGTCGACGATTTCGGCGACGCCATCAATCCGCTGCTGCTGACCGGCCAGGTGCATGGCGGCATCGCCCAGGGCGTCGGCCAGGCCATGCTGGAGCACACGGTCTACGACGCGGAGTCGGGCCAGCTCCTGACCGGCTCGTACATGGACTACACCATGCCCCGGGCCGACAACCTGCCGAGCATCGATTTCTCCATGCACAACGTGCCCTGCACGACCAACCCGCTCGGCATCAAGGGCGCGGGCGAGGCCGGCGCCATCGGCGCGCCGCCGGCCGTGATCAACGCGCTGGTCGACGCGCTGCAGCCGGCCGCCGGCGTCACCCATGTCGACATGCCGGCGACGCCGCTGACGGTCTGGTCACTGCTGCAACAGGCGAAAGCGGCCTGAGCGCACCCGATCGGGCGCCGCGGGCCGCCGCCGACCCGCCCGCGCCGCCCGGCGCCGTCGCCCTGATCCTGGCCGCCATGACGGCGGTGCAGGCGGTCGGCGCCATGGCCACCCTGGCGCTGCCGGCGATCGCCCCCGAGCTCGGCGCCGCGTTCGGGCTCGATCCCTCGCTGATCGGCTATCAGATCAGCCTGCTCTATGCCGGCGCCATGCTGTCGACCGTCTATATCGGGCCCTGGCTGCGCCGCTGGGGCTCGATCCGGACCTGCCAGATGGCGCTGGCGCTGTGCGCCGGCGGCTGCGCGGTCGCGGTCCTGCCCTGGCTGCCGGGCCTGGCCGCAGGCTCGCTGATCATCGGGCTGTGCTACGGCATGATCAATCCGGCCGCGGCGCAGTTGCTGGCGCGGGTCGCGCCGCCCGGCCAGCGCAACCTGATCTTCTCGCTGAAGCAGACCGGCGTGCCGATCGGCGGCGTCGCCAGCGGCCTGCTGGCGCCGCCGCTGGCGCTGACGCTGGGCTGGCAGGCGGTTCCCGGCCTGCTGATCGGCCTTTCGCTGGGCCTGGTCCTGCTGCTGCAGCCGATGCGGCGGCGCTGGGACGCCGACCGCCAGCCGGGCGCGCGCCTGGCCGGCGGGGCGGCCGGCGGCCTGGGCCTGGCCTGGCGCCTGCCGGCGGTGCGCTGGCTGTCGTCGGCCAGCTTCTGCTTCGCCGGCATCCAGCTCTGCCTGACGACCTATACGGTCACCCTGCTCGTCACCGAGGTCGGCATGACGCTGATCCAGGCCGGCTACGTGCTGGCCGTGGTCCAGGTCATGGGCGTCATCGGGCGCATCCTCTGGGGCTGGTGCGCGGACCATGTCGGCGACGGCAACCGGGTGCTGCTTGGCCTCGGCCTCGCCATGGCCGTCGGCGCCATCGGCGTCAGCCTGATCGAGGCCGGCTGGCCGCCGGCGGCGATCTATGCCGCCTTCGCCGGCCTCGCCATCACCGCGATCGGCTGGAACGGCGTGATCCAGGCCGAGGTCACGCGCCGCGCGCCCGCGGCCGACATCGGTCGCGCCACCGGCGGCTCGCTGTTCTTCGCCTTCTGCGGCATCCTCTGCGGCCCGGCGGCCTTCGCCGTGATCTACGGCGCGATCGGCGTCTACACCACCGTGTTCGCGTTCCTGACCGTGCTGGCGCTGGCCGGGGCCGGCTTCGTCATCCTTGCCCGCCGGGCCGGG